>JADGEH010000100.1 GCA_016744475.1 Thiotrichales bacterium
ATTGTGGTAAATTTTTCACATGAAAAACGACACGTTAGAAATCTACGTTGACTATCTGCTCAGTTCTTTTAACGCCACAACGGCGACCGACTGATCCAGCGTTTTGGATGGCGATGTCAGTCATCATGTCATCACTCACATGTTGGCTTCACCAGCACAGACAAACAAAGATTTATGGTGGCGCGTCAAACCCTTAATTTGAGAAATCGAAGGAGAATCAGGTGTTTTAATCGTTGATGACAACATATTAGAAAAACCATCAACCGACGAAAGCCCACTGATTTGCTACCACTACGACCATTGCAAGGGCGCTCGGTCAAAGGCATCAACTTCATTTCAGCGGTCTATCACAACCGCGAAGTCTCTTTACCCATTGGCGTTCACCGGGTCATAAAACCCGACTATCAAACCGCTCCAAAGACAGGCAAAAGCAAACGTAAAGCCTTGTTTAGCAAGAACCATTACTGTCGTGCATTGTGAGCACAAGCGGTTAAAAATCAACTGAGCTTTCGCTATGTGCTCACCGACATCGGGTTTGCCAGTAGCGAAAACAGGATGTTCATTGGCCACGAACTGAAGCGGCATTTTGTGATGCCGTTAAAAAGCCATCGCAAAGTAGCGTTGAGTCTCGATGATAAAAAGCGCGGTCACTACCACAAAATCGACACACTGCCCATGGAAGCAGGAATGGCACGGGACATCTGGCTTGAAGGCGTTGATGTTCCACTCGTTTTAGCCAAACAGGTCTTCACAAACGAGGAGGCTCAACGGGTATTCTCTACCTTAGCAGCAGTGACATTGACCTCTTGTATGACCGCATCACCACAATCTACAAAAAACGGTGGAACGAGGAATGCTATCACCAGTCATTGAAACAAAATGCCTCTCTAGGCCAATCGCCCACGCGAACACGTACCACACAAACCCTCCATTTTTTTGCCTCTCTGTATGCCTACATCAAACTCGAGCCACTTAAAATCAAAACCAAGCTCAATCATTTTGCACTGAAAAACAAGCTCTACATTAAAGCGGTTCAGCAGGCATTTGAGGCATTACAAGAGTTGCAAAATTCTGTCGAGCGCGTAACGTAAGCTGGTTATACTTTTGCCGTCTACAGCCATCGGTTCTGGCTTCATATATTGACACATCCATTTGTTAAACGCCGCACATGTGCCGTCTATTTTTAAGCGCACACTAGCACGTTGAAAAATGCTATAAGAAGGTACTTTTCCTCTCGGCAATGGCATATGTTCCGCCAGTTCAGAGCGATGTGTTTTAGCAAAACGCTCTATACTTTTCAGACTCGTTTTACCACACAACATCGCCATTATTCATGATGACTAATATTGATAGCTGTTCGTGTCGTTGACCTCTGGCTTTGCAAGTGTCTTCAGAGCCTATACGAAGATGGGGAATCGAAGCGAAAATTCGCTATTTTGAGGCAGGTTTTTCGGTTTTTTAAGGCGAATAGCGGGCGTGTAACGAAAAAAAGCGGACAACCTGACCAAAAGGGCGGATTTGCAGCCGATTATCCCATTTTCGTATAGGCTCTTAAAAATACATTTGACGTTTATTTCTACAATAAAACAGGTGGCTTAACATGAATTATTGGCTATGTCTTTGCCTATTCATCAGCTCATCATTGGCAGCACACACTTGGAACATTCAACCAGGCGATGCACTGAATGAGATCATGTCTCAAGCAGCGACTGGCGATACCTTAGCGTTTGCGGCTGGGGAGTATACAGTCAGTGGCTTGCGTGTCGATAAAAGTTTGACATTACAAGGCGATGCAAACGGGAAAACGATCTTTGATGGTAGTGGTACAGGCAATGTATTGCGTTTAATCGCACCGAATATTCGCATACAACAACTGACGATTCAAAATGGCGGGATGAATCTGACGGACATGAATGCGGGGATTTTTATCGAAAAAACCGCAACGGATGGTGAGATCAGTCAAACCCGCATACTCAACACAGGTTTTGGTATTTGGGTGGACGGGGCGCGTGCTCCCAATATTCACCACAATTACATTCATGGCAACAAAGCTTACAAATCCCCTGATCGTGGCAATGGTATTCATTTATGGAGCGTGACAGGCGCACGAATCGAACATAACGAAATACTGCATACCCGCGACGGCTTATATATTGAAGTGTCGCACGGCGATAATGTGATTCAAAACAATGAACTCCACCACCTGCGCTACGGCGTGCACTATATGTATTCCCACCGCAATCGAGTGATCGGCAATTACACCCACCACACTCGCGCAGGTTATGCGCTGATGCAATCCAGTCATTTAGAAGTACACAGTAATCGCTCTGAAGACGATCTGGAGTACGGCATCTTATTGAATTATTTAAATTATAGCCATATCCAGAATAACTCGGTGAGTCGTGTTGGAGGTGATGAAAACTACCGACAAGGGGGGAAAGACGGCAAAGCCTTATTTATTTTCAATTCATTACACAATCACATTCATCACAATCAACTGCTTGATAGCGATATGGGCATCCATTTGACCGCAGGCTCAGAACATAACCGTATCCACCATAACAACTTTATTAACAACCGTGTACAAGTTAAATACGTAGCGAATCGACTGCAAGAATGGTCAAAAGACCAACAGGGGAATTATTGGAGTGATTATCTGGGCTGGGATCAAAATGCCGATCAGACGGGCGATCAAGCCTATGAACCCAATGATCAAATCGATGTTTTACTCTGGCGCTATCCTTCCGCCAAACTGCTCATGCACAGTCCTGCCATACAAATCTTACGTTGGGTGCAAGGGCAATTTCCCATCTTCCGCGCCCAAGGTGTACGTGATTCCTATCCTTTGATGCGCCCCGTTGAACAGGACTTCCCCTTATGACAAAGGTTTTCTCACTACAACAAGTCAGCAAAAGCTTTGCTGCCGTCCACGCCTTAAAAGCCTTGAACCTAGAACTACAAGCGGGCGAAGTATTGGCCTTGTTGGGACACAATGGTGCGGGCAAAACCACCACGATGAAATTGATTCTAGGCTTATTGCAAGCCACTCAAGGGCATGTAGAAGTGTTGGGTGAAGACCCGATTCGTGCCGCGCAAAGCTTGCGTTTGCGCATGGGCTACTTGCCTGAAAGTGTCAGTTTTTACCAGCACCTCACTGGCTTAGAAGCACTGCGCTATTTTGCCCGTTTGAAACAAGTACCTGTCTCCCGTTGCCCAGCATTATTAGAACAAGTGGGCTTAGAACAGGCCATGCAACGGCGTATCAAAACCTACTCTAAAGGCATGAGACAGCGTTTAGGCTTGGCACAAGCCTTATTGCGTACCCCCGAATTATTATTATTGGACGAACCGACTGTGGGCTTAGACCCGCTGGCGACCACTGAATTTTTCCTTACCCTCCAAAGCCTGAAAGAACAAGGCTGCGGCATCATTTTATGCTCGCATGTCTTAGCAGGCTTAGAAACGCACTTAGATACAGTGGCGATTCTCGCGCAAGGACAACTGCGAGCCTATGGCAGCGTGCAGCAATTGCGAGCAAAGACCCACTTACCTTGGCACATTCAAGCATCAGGACATTGGCAAGCCGCCGATTTACACGCCGAATTGACAAATCTAGGCGCACAGCAGTTACAACTGGATGATGAAACGCTGTATTTAAGCACCGATTTAGAACACAAAGTGCCATTAGCACGTTACTTACTCAACCAGCCTGAGATTGACAGCATCGAAGTGCTGGCTCCTAATTTAGAAAGCTTATATGCCCACTACAATGGCGCGGAGGCTCAACAGCATGGTACGTGAACTCAGTATTGTGGCCGGTAAAGAATTTCGTGATGGTTTTCGCAATCGTTGGGTGTTAGCCATTACCCTTTTATTTGCCGTATTTGCCCTGGGATTAGGCTATTTCGGTAGTGCGGCTTCAGGCACTTTAGGCTTTGCTTCCTTAGATACCACGATTGTCAGCTTATCCAGCCTAGCGATTTTCGTGATTCCCCTGATAGCCCTATTACTGGCTTACGACACGATGGTAGGAGAAGAAGAACAAGGCACATTACTCTTGCTATTAACCTATCCCTTATCCCGCACCCAATTATTACTGGGTAAATTCCTCGGTCATGGCTTGGTACTGAGTTGTGCCACATTATTGGGTTTTGGTAGCGCAGGTGCCGTCATCGCCGTGCTGACCGAGCGTTTTTGGGATGCTCAACTATGGTTTGTATTAGGCATGTTTATTCTCAGTGCCGTGTTACTCGGTCTGGTCTTTATCGCACTGGCGTGCGTGATCAGTGTCAGCAGCCGAGAAAAATCCCGAGCGGCAGGGGCGGCATTATTAGTCTGGTTTGTTTTTGTATTAGTGTTTGATTTAAGTCTACTGGCCTTATTAGTCGCAACAGAAGGACAAGTGGGACAAACCGTGCTGCCGTATTTAATGCTGCTCAACCCCTGCAACGCCTTTCGACTGCTGAACTTAACTGGTTTTGAAGCAACACAAGCCTATGCAGGACTCGTCTCTATTGCGCAGAACCAGCTCTTTTCCCCCAGCTTATTAATGGTTGTATTACTGGCTTGGATTATCGCGCCATTTAGTCTCGCTGCATGGCTTTTCCAACGCCGCCATGCGCTATAAAAAACACTAATAAGCCACAGGAGTCCCCAATGTTCAAAGCCATACCCATCATACTGCTCACCTTCATGCTGAGTGCTTGTCAGCCCAACAGTGAACACAATGCACCACCGCCTCCCGTGAGCTTTCATGAACATGATGAATGTCATATATGCGGTATGCTCATCACGCGCTACCCAGGGCCCAAAGCACAAGTTTTTCAAAAAACATCACCCGATGCCTTAAAGTTTTGCTCTACACGAGACTTCTTTGCCTATCTATTAGAACCCGGAATGGCAACACACATTCAAGCGGCCTACGTTCATGACATGGCTCATGGCGTGTGGGAGCAACCCAGTGATCAACACCTAACGTCTGCTAAAACCGCTTGGTATGTTATCGATCACCCATTACGCGGCGCAATGGGCCCCACCTTAGCCTCTTTTGCTAAAAAAGAAGCCGCTATGAGTTTTGCTAAAGAACAAGAAGGAAAGGTGTTGTCGTATGACGAGATAGGCTTAGAGCATTTGAATTAGAGGGTTGTTCGAGAGTAGCGTTGTTGCGAGGGATAGACATCGTAACGAAAAGATAGGGTTTTAAGACCTATAGCGGAGTATTCGTTGGAAAAAAGCGGGAAATATGACTCAAAGGAGCACTTTGCAGCTAATGAGTATCCTTGTAACAAGTCTGCTAAAGCGCAGTAGAATGTGCTGACAATACTTGGGAGATCAATGCCGCCATGCTTTTCACTAGCTTTCTTATAGCGGGTGCTGTTTATGCCGCCATCACTCAGCATAAAGACACATCCGTTAAGAATAACCGCCAAGAAGCCGATAAATCTGACTGGCCTATCCTGAGTCATCAGGAAAACCCCGTTGTTGAAGCCACTTCTAATAGTGCTGAAGATCGCTCGCTTACTCACTTTGATCTTGAGTCGGTGGAGCAAAAAATTAATCGGAAATTAATCGCTTCAGCCACAGCTTTAGGTGCCACACTTTTGGCTGCCAGTATGGGCTTGCCGTTATTGCATTTATTAGGTTTAGCGGCGCTTCTTTATGCTTCTGCTGATTTTTTCAAGGACGGCTATCAGGCTATTTTTGAAAAACACACCCTCAATACTGCCGTGGTAGACGCGGTGATTCTCATTGGCTTGCTTGCCACCAATAACCTCATCTCTGGTGCTTTGATGTGTACCTTGCTGTGGTCTGCACATAAAATTTTGCTTAAAACCGAGGATCATTCGCGTCAAAGTTTGGTCAATGTATTTAGCAATCAACCGCGTTCGGTTTGGGTATTAAAAGAGGGGATTGAAATTGAAATTCCGTTTGAACAGTTACAAGCGGGCGATACGCTGATGATCAACGCAGGCGAAGTCATTCCCGCCGACGGCATTATTGTCGAGGGCACGGCATTAGTGGATCAACATGCGTTGACTGGAGAATCACAGCCTGCTGAAAAGGCTGTGGATGATACGGTGTTTGCTGCCACTTTGTTGGTCTCAGGAAAACTACAGGTGCAGGTTGAAAAGGCGGGTCGTGATTCAACGGCTATGCAAATTGGTGAGGTATTGCTGAAAACCGCAGACTTTAAAACCACCACCCAAATGCGCTGGGTTGAGCGGGTGGATAAAACGGCTCCAGTCACCTTGGGGGTTGGGGCTTTGGCTTTGCCCGTGTTAGGGCCTGCGAGTGCGATGGGTTTGTTGTACTCCTTTAATTATGGTTACAGTATGCGGGTCATTGCTCCTGCGACCATGATGAATTTTCTTAATCTCGCCTCGCATTCTGGCATTTTAATCAAAGATGGACGTTCTCTGGAGTTGTTGGAACAGGTGGATACTGTGGTGTTTGATAAGACTGGCACGCTCACCCTAGAACAACCCCAATTCGCTCAGGTTCACACTTGTGCCGATTACGATGAGGATACTGTGCTGACTTATGCTGCCGCCGCAGAATATCGTCAAACGCATCCAATCGCCTGCGCTATTCTTGAGGTTGCCAAAGCGCGTGATTTGCCGATGATGTCGGTAGACAATGCGGAATATGAATTAGGTTATGGCATTAAGGTGGAGCTTGAAGATAAAACCCTTCATGTTGGCAGTATTCGGTTTATGCAGATGTTGGGCATTGAACTACCAGAGACCATGCAGCACACTCAGAGACAATGCCATGATCAAGGGTCTTCCTTGATCATGGTCGCGGCTAATCAGCAGTTAGTCGGTGCCATTGAATTACAAGCTTCGATACGCCCTGAAGCCCAAGCCGTGATCGATGATCTACGCCAGCGAGAGATTGATATTTACATCATGTCAGGCGACCACGAAAAACCCACTCAGCATTTAGCGCAATTATTGGATATTCCTCATTATTTTTCTGAAGTTTTGCCAGAAAATAAAGCTGATAAGGTGAAACAGTTACAACAAGAGGGTAAAAAAGTGTGTTTTATTGGCGATGGGATTAATGATGCCATCGCCTTAAAACAAGCCGATGTATCCATTTCTATGAGCGGTGCCACGTCGATTGCCACAGATACTGCGCAGATTGTGTTAATGGATGGCAGTCTTAAACAATTAACACATTTATTTGAACTGTCTCTCTATTACAAGAATAATCTTAACCGCAGTTTTATGATCAGTTTAGTACCCAGTGCGGTGACAGTGGGCGGTATTTTGTTTCTGCATTTTGGCATCACGGCGTCCATTCTATTGTATTTTAGTGGTTTATTTACTGGTATGGGCAATGCGTTTTTACCGCTCTCTAAGCCAGACAAGTCTAATAATCTGTGATTTCTTCCCATTAACTCATAGAGCGATGATTTACTTATGGAAAATCCAATGACACAATTTCAAAAAGTGGTTTCTGATGGTCTATCGGTAGACATCTACTTTGAGGATCAAAGTGCTTATCGGTTTCATGCATTCTGGCTACGCGATGCTTGCCGAGATAGTCATCACTTGAAAGCCGAAGCAGGTGAGAAAATACTCACCGCCACGCCTATCATGAACCACAATCTTGAAGATTTATCGGTGGGTTCAGCCGTTATTACGCAAACGGGTGAGTTATGCATGACTTGGAGCGATGGAGCACAAGACAGCACTTATTCTGCTGAGTTCCTTCGTCGCTATGCCGATACCGTTGCACAACCGATTCAAACCCTACAACAAGAATCCACCACCAATGCTACAGCTTGGATGCATCCCTTCAGTGGTTATCAGGATGCTCGTGCTCCGAGTGCTGAGGGGATTGAGTTGTGGAAAAATGATGATAAAGGTGATTTTCCGCGTTATGCCTTTTCTGCGGTCAAACAGTCATCAGTGAATTTAGAACTGTTGCAACAACTCATGCGCCACGGTGTGGTGGTGATTGAGGAGGCTCCCGATGTTGATGATGCCTCTGCTCTGCTGGATTTCGTCAATCATTGTTTGGGCGGTTTGCAAAAAGACCCCGCCAGAGACGAAGCCAATTGGACGATTGTCAAAAAAGAAGGTGCGGCTTCCATTTCATACAATCCCGATTTGCGCCTCAATAATCATACAGACCAATCATTACCCTCTGCGGGTATTCCTGCATTAGCATTGGTGATTCATTACGCGGGAGGAGAAGGGCACAATACTCTAACGGATGGTTTTGCAGTGGCAAATGCCTTACAAAAACAAGACCCTGAGGCTTATCGGCTGCTCACCACCTGCATTAATGAACAAGAACGTGATTTGGTGCAAAGCCGAGTAGATGCCAAACAAAGCCATAGACAAAGCCTGCTCATCTCGACCAAAAAACCGATTTTACAAACGGATGCCGATGGCAACGTGATGCGCTTGCAATATAATGAAGTGTTTCGGACACCTTCAACATTGCCCTATGATGTTTTTCCGAAATGGTATGCGGCTTATATGAAGTTTGCCAAAATGATTCATAGCCAAGAATTTGAACGCCTTGTGCCGATGAAAAAAGGGCAAATTTTAGTTATGAATAATTGGCGTGTTTTACATGGGCGCGCAGCGCGTCAAAATCCTAAACGGATACTGTTTGGCGGCACAGTGACCAGAGAAGCCATTTACAGTCGCTCACGCCAATTGATGCAGGAACTTCACGGAATAAAAATGCTTTAGAACCCTGAAAACCCTAAAAACCCGATAGCCTTTGAAAGACTATCGGGTTTTCAATATGAAACTTGTTGCGAGGGGTTCAGCGCAGCAAGTCTATTTTAGCCTCGCTGACTTTTAGCAAAGTCCAACATGCGTTGTGTTGAACGCAGGGCTTTTTCTCGTATCGCCTCATCCACAAAAATCTCATTTTCTCCGGTTTTTAGCACCTGCAATAGCTTGTGCAAATCATTCATCGCCATCCAAGGACAATGGGCGCAGCTTTTACAAGTGGCACCTTCGCCGTGAGACGGTGCTTCAATGAATTCTTTATCCGGTGCCATTTGTTTCATTTTGTAGAAAATGCCTTTATCGGTGGCCACAATAAAGCGCTTATTGGGCAAGCTTTGCGCAGCTTTGATAATCTGCGTGGTAGAACCGACTTTATCCGCCATAGCAACGATTTCATCCGGCGACTCAGGATGAACGAGAACGGCAGCATCAGGGTATTTTTCCAGTAAATCCCCCAATGAACGTGATTTGAATTCGTTATGCACAATACAGTCGCCTTGCCAGCGCACCATATCAACCCCAGTGACTTTTTCAATATAACGTCCTAAATGGCGATCCGGTGCCCACAGCACTTTTTTGCCTTGTTTGGCTAACCAACTGACTAAATCGACGGCAATACTGGAGGTCACGACATAATCAGCGCGGGCTTTAACCGCAGCGCTGGTGTTAGAGTAAACCACCACCGTGTGATCAGGGTGCTGATCGCAAAAGGCATTGAAGTCATCAGCAGGACAACTTAAATCCAGCGAACATTCGGCTTCTAAAGTGGGCATCAGTACCCGTTTTTCTGGGGTCAGAATTTTTGCCGTTTCCCCCATAAAACGCACCCCCGCCACGATGATAGTTTTGGCAGCATGTTCTTGTCCAAAACGCGCCATATCCAATGAATCCGAGACATAACCCCCGGTTTCATCAGCCAGTCGTTGCAAATCTTCACTGACATAATAATGCGCTACCAATACCGCATCTTGTTCTTTTAGCAACTGTTTAATGTCTGCGATGGCTTGTTGTTTACTTTCTGCTGTGAAAACAGGGAGAGCAGATTCAATCGCGGCGGTGAGCGGTGCGTCGTACTTAGGAATATTCATATTTGGTGTAGTTGACATTATTCGTGTTCCTTGTGTGGGATGAGATGTAATCCTTTGCGTAGCGTCAGCAAACTAAGCCAGCGTACCCGCACAGGTTTCATTCAAACACAAACCGGTAAAGGTTTGATTGTGGTTGTTCAAGGTGGCATGGCAGTAATGCTGTTGTAATAAAGAGTCCATGACATCCGAATGTAAACGAATTTGCCAGGAGGCAATACGTTCAAAGTGTACTTCGTAGCGTTGATTAGCAATTACAGCTTGAGCTGTGTGATCAGAGACTGAGGACTCATCATTTAAGCTGGAGACACGTGGAGCACCCTCAGGCAATAAATGAAAATAATGGTATTTATTGCGTCCAAATAAAGCATCGGCAGACCATAAAGTAAAAGGTGGCATTACACAGTGAACAAAGCGATAGTCCCAAGTATTGGGATAATCGCCAAAATAGCGTTTACAGTAGCCTGTCCCAGTCATAGTTTTATTTTGATAAACCACCGTGCAGGTTAAATTGGGCAAATGAGTGACCGGTTCAGCTTGCTGCGTTGGCAAATAGCTCAAACTATTATTGACTTGAAAGCTGATTTCAATGATGGGCTGAGTGTTAGCATAAACCACGATGCTGCCTTTATCAGGATCAGCTCGCAAGCTTAAAGTGCGGCTGGTGACATGCAGATGTTCAATCGGTTGTTGAGATAAGGTTTCTGCACTGTTGAGAATTTCTTGGAGGCTTTCTCCGTCATACAACCAAAAACAATGTTGCTCTAAAGAGGCGGTACGAAAAATCCGGGCTGAAAAGACCATACCATCACAGAAAAAATGATATTGGATACTGTCGTGTTCGCCAGCAGGGTAGCGGGCATGAGCAATACTTTTATCGCGGCGGGTTTCAATACTCATTGTGGTTTCTCACCCGTGATACGCATTCCGCCCAGATTACCCGCATTGAATAACTCAGTGGTTTTACGATAAAGATGCGCACGGGAATGGAACACCTCCTCACCATAAAGCATGATATGTTCTGCTTGTTTAGCATGATGTTGCTGGTATCTGTCATTCACCCAGCCTGTCCATGGGACGGATAGATTTTCAAAATGGATATTGATAAAGCCTGCATTTTCCAAATAACCGCGATAAGCGTCACAACTGGGCACATCCGGTGCAAAAATAACCGTTTCAAGTGTTTCAACTTCTTTCTCAGTAAAAGGATTCAATGCCACCATATCTTCAATTAAAAATTGACCGCCAGGTTTTAATGCATTAAAACAGGTTGAAAATAATTTTTCTTTATTGGGAATATGTAAAAAAACCAACCAAGAAACAAAGTGATCATAATGATTTTGTTCCAGGTCAATATTTAAAATATCGCCCGTAATATAACGGACTTTATCTTCAAGACCCACCCGCTGGGTTAATTCAATTGCCATTTCATTCAAAGATTGCTGCAATTCAACCGCCGTGATCTGACAACCTGTTTTATGGCTGAGGTAACGCGCAGGCCCTCCCACACCACTGCCCACATCCAAAACAACCGCATTTTCATTTAAGCCTAAAATATCAATCCCCTCATCACAGGCAGATACCCCTAAATAATGGTATTGATCCAAATGACCTAACGCCAACAAATCAGACACTTCAAGCGGGCCTTGTTCTTTACCCGCCTGGCTCAAAGCGCTATAAATACTACCGACACGCCAATCATACATTTTAGTTGACATTTGGCTCTTTAATATAGCCATACTATTATCCTCATTGAGTTTCAAATGACGTGCTATTTTAACGCAGTAGCTCGCTATAGTGCTTAAAAAGAAGTCTATTCTATGCGATTGATGTAAAGTCATTAATCGAGTTAAAAGTGATTAAACTTATGTAAACCAACAGGTGATTTAGGTAGCGTTGATAAACTATGAAACGAGGGTGATAAAAAACTACCTATGAATGAGAAAGGCGAGAGGCAATCCTTACATGAGCGTTTCATAAAGCATTTAAAGGGTAGCGTCCCCTTTCCCCCGCGCTCTACCCATCCTACCGCGCTCAAACTGAGGTGATGATGATGACAAATCAAGAATGGCATGACTATTGGCACGATTACATAAAACGCTATTATCAAAATCCTGAGGCTTATGAAGCTCCTGAAGTTCCTGAACCTAGTGATATTCGCCCTGGCGCAACAGAAGAAGAGATTCAAATATCGGAAAAAGAATGTGGCATTGTTTTTCCCGCCAGCTACCGAACGTTCTTGAAAGTAACAAATGGTATGGAGTTCTCTCATACAACTAGAGTAATTTGGTTGGTACCAGGCACACCTCCTGATCGTTTTAAAAAAGTTGATCCAGGCGCATTTCAGTGTTTCCGAGAGATAGCACTTGATGAAATTGAGGAAATGAAAAAAAACAATTGGTCATGCCCTGAAGAGTTTTATCAGTTTTGCTATGACCGAAACTCTTTGGTGATTGATTACAATAAGAACCCAAAAGAGGATGTAGTAAAAGAATGGGCAGCCAACAACGAAGACCCCGAAGACCCCTATAACACCTGGACAGATGATTTGGCACATGGCATTTTGCCAATAAACAGAATGCAGTTTGATGCGCCTTATTATGATGATTTAATCTATATTGGGTGCATGGAAGAAGCAGGAGACCATTACTTTATTAACCCTAATGTAAGAACATCTAAAGATGAATTTGAAATATTTTATATTGCGGCAGGAAGTGAGGGTCGTCAATTTAATAGGCTATTAAATTTCCAAGAACTGATGGAAGCTTTCTTACTCCCTGGTTTTTTCTAACCCGTAAGGCAGATAAGCGAGCGCCATCCGCCATTTTGGTATCCCATACGGCGCATGACGCTACCGCTTATGCGCCCTACCGTGCTACCGTGCTTCTCCTGCGAGAAGGCATAAAAAAAGCCCGTTCATAAGAACGGGCTTTTTTTATGCCTGATTCAACCAATCGCTTATAAAGATTGGTAATAATCAATCAGAATCTTAGCCACTTCAGGGCGAGAAAATTCAGGCGGTGGGGCTTTGCCTTCTGACAGCATTTCGCGCACTTTGGTGCCGGACAATAAAATGAAGTCTTCTTTGCTATGATCAGGGGCTTCACACATCATCACGACTTTATCTAATTTCTTCGACCAAGCGGTGTGATCGGCTTTGAAGATTTCAATATCCAGCGCACCTGCGGGAACCTCTTCTTCAAAAATGGTTTGCGCATCAAAAGCACCGTAGTAATCACCGACACCCGCATGATCACGTCCAATGATAAAGTGCGTAGCACCCATGTTTTGACGGAATACGGCGTGTAGCACGGCTTCACGAGGGCCTGCGTACAACATGTCAAAACCGTAGCCTGTGACCATCGCGCTATTGGGTGGGAAGTACAGTTCTACCATTTTACGAATCGCGGCATCACGTACAGGGGCAGGAATATCGCCTTTTTTCAGCTTGCCTAACAGCATGTGAATCACCAGACCATCGCAGCCTAAACGATCCATTGCCATGTGGCAGAGTTCTTCGTGTGCCAAATGCATGGGGTTACGGGTTTGGAAGGCGACAATTTTTTTCCAGCCACGTTCTGCGATGTCGTTACGAATTTCTACCGCTGTGCGGAAGGTATCGGGAAAATCTTGTTGGAAATAGCTGAAGTTTAAGACTTGGATGCTGCCAGAGATGGCGTATTTGCCTAAAGCATTAAAAGTTGCTGCACCAGGGTGCTCGGCATCGGTGGTGCGGTAGACTTTTTCAACAATGAAATTGACTTCTTTTTCACTGATTTCTTCAATATCATCGACATCCATTACGGCCAATACGGGATGACCTTCTACATTAGGGTCGCGTAAAGCAATGCGCTTGTGACCTTTAATGGCTTCAATATTGTTCGTCAGGTTCATCACCGGCGTAGGCCAGAACAAGCCATCGGTGGTGTGCATACGTTCTGCAACACTCATGGCATCAGCTACATTCATGTAGCCTGTCAGTGGATTGAAATAACCTGCACCGAGCATCACCGCATTTGCAGCCGCCGCAGAATTGAGCATTAAAGAAGGCAGATTTTCTGCTTCACTGCTTAATTCGTGGTGTTTATCCTGCTCGTAAACAAATAAAGGATTTAATGCGTCAGAGCCATGTGGCTTAATCATGATTTATAGGTCTCCTTGGCTGTTCTGGCATTTTAAGACACCAGACACTCATTATTGTTGAAGGGGGGGGATAGGTTGTTGTTCTCTCACATCGAGCGGCTCAATGCTGACACCCAAAGGCAGACGGCCTGTTACTTCATACACTGTGTAACAAGTCTGATATACGTACAGTGTCATAAGGCATTTCCAAATCCAAAACCCAATATTTAATCGCTCAAAGTGCACAACAACCAAGGGTTTAGAACAACGCTCGATTATACATGCCCGATATTTTTGTGTGATTGCGCTTATCTATAAGGGTATCAATGACTGAGGGATAATAGACTGGTTGCAAGGCATATCCATCGGCTACAAAGGCGTGGGTTTTGGACTGGTTTTCCGCTGTCCGCGCCTATTGCGTCTCAGAGCCTATACGAAAATGGGATAATCGGCTGCAAACCCGCCTTTTTGGTCAGTTTTTCCGCTTTTTATCAACAAATAGCTCGCTATTCGCCTTAAAAAACCGAAAAAACTGCCTCAAAATGGCACATTTTCTCTTCGATTCCCCATCTTCGTATAGGCTCTCATTCTTTTCTCGTTCAATAGTTTTTAAGGCTTCAACATGGCAAAGAGCAAAACTGTATACGCCTGTACCGCTTGTGGTGCGAATTTTCCTAAATGGACCGGGCAATGTGCTGATTGTCACGAATGGAATACCTTGCAAGAAGTGCAGGTTGAAACCCATCCACAAGCATCCGGGCGCTTTGCAGGCTATTCCGGCACGGCTGCTACCGTGTGTGCCTTGGATAGCGTCGAAGCGGTAGCAGAAAGCCGCATCACTACGGGCTTGGATGAATTGGATCGCGTGCTGGGCGGAGGCTTGGTCATCGGTTCGGTGGTGTTGATTGGCGGTGATCCGGGGATTGGTAAATCCACCGTGCTGCTGCAAACCTTGGCTGAATTAGGCTCGCAACAATTAAAACCTTTGTATGTCACGGGGGAGGAATCGCCACAACAAGTCAGTTTACGTGCTCAACGTTTGGGGCTAGATACTCATCATGTGCAATTGCTCACTGAAACGCGGGTCGAGCGTATTTTGCAATTGGCGGACAGCATAAAACCTAAAGTGATGGTGATTGATTCGATTCAAACTGTACATACTGATGTGTTGCAATCCGCCCCAGGTTCGGTGGGACAAGTGCGAGAATCGGCGGCGCAACTGGTGCGTTTTGCGAAACAAACCGGAGTGGCGATGTTTTTAGTCGGACATGTGACTAAAGAAGGCGCATTAGCAGGCCCGCGTGTGTTGGAGCACATGGTGGATACAGTGTTGTATTTTGAGGGCGATTCCAGCAGCCGTTTTCGGGTGATTCGTGCGGTCAAAAACCGTTTTGGGGCGGTCAATGAATTAGGCGTGTTTGCCATGACGGATAAAGGCTTGCGCGAGGTGAAAAATCCGTCGGCGATTTTTCTATCGCGGCATGAAGAAAATGTAGCGGGCAGCGTGATCATGGTGACACGCGAGGGCAGTCGTCCGATGTTGGTGGAGGTGCAAGCTCTGGTGGATACCTCGCACATGCCCAACCCGCGCCGCGTGACTTTGGGTTTAGATCAAAACCGTTTAGCCATGTTGTTGGCGGTGCTGCATCGCCACGGCGGTGTGGTGACTTATGATCAGGATGTGTTTGTGAATGTGGTCGGCGGTGTGCGCTTACAGGAAACGGGCGCTGATTTAGCCGTGTTACTGGCGATTTTATCCAGCTTGCGCAACCAGCCTTTGCCGCATGATTTAGTGGTGTTTGGAGAAGTAGGGTTAGCGGGAGAAATTCGCCCCGTGCCCAATGGTGTGGAGCGCTTACACGAAGCGGCTAAACACGGTTTTAAACACGCTATCGTGCCTAAACAAAATGCGCCTAAAGATGAAGTGATAGAGGATATGCAAGTCACCGCTGTGACACGTTTGGTGGATGCTTTAAATAGTCTTGAGTGACGGCTTCTTAAGCTTCAACCCGCATAAATTGTGATTCCCACTCTTCGCACAGGCTTTGCGCGATGCTGTCAGAAGGGATTTGATGCGCATAAGCCAATGCCAGCCAAGTGTGGGTTAAACGTTGGCAATAATGACTCCGTTGAGCCGCTTGCGTGCGTTGGATTAAGCGCAAACACTCAGTTTCCGTGGCGCTGTCGGGCAGCGATAAACCTTCGTGTTCGCGTAGATGCGCCAGAGTCGCTCGATACAACAAACTTATCGCCGCCCGTGCTTGCTGTTGTTGCCATAACGCCCAGGCTATTTGTGCAGGCTGGCTGGGTAATGGCTGCCCTTCCTCGAAGACGATGTTCACATTCATGGATGGGGCTTCAACGGTGTCAGCGCGTCGGCGCAGAAAACGCCAATCGGTATGACGGTATAAAGCCCATACTAAACTCGACAATCCCAACAATAACACGCTCCACAACAGCACTTCGGCAAATTGAGCCAGCCAGAGTAATAAGCCTTTAGGCAGCATAAAATCTTCTTTATCCTGCGCGTCTACCTCGTCGGCATCGAATAAACGCTTCCATAATTCTTTGAGGACATCGGCAAAGCTCAGCCCTTTGCTGTCACTGTGGTCAGAGGGGCTATCAGGGGATTCGATATACCGCCATTCAGTCACCTTTCGACGGGTTTGAAAATCCTGATGTTGCAAAATCTCTTGAATATGCTGCTGTGCTTGTTCTCGTTCATCGGTGGTGATCGCCAATGTAGCGAGCGGCCATACACTCACTGCACAGAAACAAGCGATGAGCCAGTCTTTAAGACGATGTAGCAATGGAGTTTTAGCGGAGATGGTCATCCCTGTCCTTATCATGTGAATGCGGTTCATATTCCCCTCGCCACCAGGCTCTTAAGCCGCTTCAAGCAACATATCCGCTTCGTAGGCAAACAAACGATCCAATGCCTCCGGGCTAGGTGTGCAGTTTTTATCTAAATCACAAAACGTCGTTTTCACTTCTTGAAAAGCCTGCAAAGTGGTGCGGGACATCATCTTTTGTGCTTGTTTTAAAGTCGTTGCCAATCGCCTAGCCCGGTCTAATTCTCGATTCACAGCAAAAGCATGAAGGCTCACCACCTTGCCTTCCAAAGTCGCCATCAATTCAGGCGATTGGGCTTGAGCAGACAAGGCGGCATGTCGTTGGGTGCGTAAATCCACCAATAACAACAATTGACGATAATAAGGCACTTGTTCTGCTGGGGATTGTTTTAAGCCCGCTTGCAACAAATTCCCCGCCTCTTCTGCGCGTCCCATACCCAATAAAATCATGCAATGCATATGTAAATCACGATGTTGCTGAAGCCCTTGCACATGTTGAGGGGCAGGTAAAATAACCAATGCTTCTTGCCAACGCTTAAGCTGACGTAACAGATTAGCTAAACCATTTCGAGCAATCGCATCATCAGGCCAGCGTTGAATGACTTCACGATAAGCCTCTTCTGCCGCCTGCATATCGCCTCGTGCTTTTAACACCTCCGCCAGCCCGTTCCGTGCCACAACTTCATTAGGCCAGCGTTGAATGACTTCACGATAAGCCTCTTCTGCCGCCTGCGTATCGCCTCGTGCTTTTAACACTTCCGCCAGCCCAGTACGTGCCACGACTTCATTAGGCCAGCGTTGAATGATTTCACGATAAGCTTCTTCTGCCGCCTGCGTATCGCCTCGTGCTTTTAACAC
>JADGEH010000101.1:0-12865 GCA_016744475.1 Thiotrichales bacterium
TAGTTTGTAACGGCGTGAGGACATCGGCTTTGTTTACCTTTTGCAAAATATTATGATGAGTGTATAGGATAACTTGGAGGGAGTTCTTTTACAGCCTCGCCGCATGGGAACGAGAGTCAGCGCAGTTCACCCCTCCCTCTTTTTTCTTCTGAGAACATCGGCTGAGCCTAGTATAATGCCGCATAGTCTTTATCTTTCCACTCCTTGGATACCTGTTTATGAAAAACGCCACCTTCAATGTGTTGTCGATCTTGTTTTGCGCTGCGTTGCTGAATATTACTGCGTTATCGACGGCTTACGCCGATAAAGTTACTTTGAATCTTAAAGAGGCTGAAATTGATACCTTGATTCACATGGTGTCCGAAGTGACGGGGAAAAATTTCGTGGTGGATGAGCGAGTGAAAGGCAAGGTGACGGTGATTTCTGCCGCACCAATGGACAAAGAAGAGCTGTATCAAACCTTTTTATCCGTGTTAAGCGTGCATGGTTTTGCGGTGGTGCCCGCTGGCAATATTAATAAAATCCTGCCTGAAGCGATGGCGAAATCTCAAAATACGCCTGTCAGCGGTCAGCGCACATCAATGTCAGGCGATGAAATCATTACCCAAATCATTGAAGTAAAACATATAAAAGCCGCACAACTGATTCCTATTTTACGTCCTTTAGTGCCTCAACAAGGCCATTTAGCGGCTAATTCAGAAAACAATGTATTAGTCATTTCGGATCGCGCTTCAAATATTCAACGTTTGCAAAAAATCATTCGCCGCATTGATCGCCCACAGAAAAATGAAGTCGATGTGATCATGCTAGAACACGCTTCAGCACTTGAAGTGGTGCGCCTTATCAAGGCGATGGAACAATCCTCATCGGGGGGAAAAGGGATCACGATGAGTAAAGCGCATGTGTTGGCTGATGAGCGCACCAATAGCGTGTTAATCAGTGGCGAACAGCAGGAAAGTTTACGTTTGCGTACCTTGATCACGCATCTGGATACTCCGTTAGAAACCGTGGGTAACACGCAAGTGGTGTTTTTGAGTTATGCCAAAGCCAGTGAATTGATGCCCGTGTTGCAGGGCGTAAGTGACAGCATGTCGGGGATTAAACGCGGTGGGAATAGCCCCGTGGCAGGCGGCAAAAATGCTACGTCTGTGACGGGCGGCACCACCACAGTGGCGACCAATATCCAGGCGGATGAAGGCACCAATAGCTTAATTATTACCGCAGCACCAGATGTACAAAAAACCCTAAAAGGGGTGATAAAACAACTTGATGTGCGCCGTGCTCAGGTATTAGTAGAAGCCGTGATTGCAGAAATTACAGTCAATAAAACCCAAGAATTAGGCGTGCAATGGATTGTGGAAGGAGTATCGGGCGGTGTAGGGCCTGTGGGTTTGGTGAATTTTGGTAGCCCAGGCGGTGGCATTATGGACGTGGCTGCCAGCTTAAATAATCGCTCGGTGCCGAGTGCGACGGCTATCAATGGTGGGAATGTGGGTCTTGGGCGTTATGAAAAAGGTTCTGCGTTTAATTTTGCAGTGTTGTTGCGAGCCTTAGCCGCAGACAGCAATACCAACGTCTTGTCCACGCCGTCGTTAGTAACTTTAGATAATGAAGAAGCGGAAATTCACGTCGGACAAAATGTGCCTTTTATCACGGGACAATACACCGGAGCAGGCGGTAATACAGGCTCAACCAATCCTTTCCAAACCATTCAACGCGAAGATGTGGGGATTAAATTACGGGTCAAACCACAAATTAATGAAGGCGATACGATCAAATTGGAGATCGAGCAAGAAGTCTCAAGCCTAGTGCCAGGCACCGCAGGCACGGCGGATGTCGTGACCAATACGCGGACGCTGAAAACCGTGGTGATGATTGAAAATGGCAGTATGCTGGTATTGGGCGGCTTGATGGATGAATCACTCACCGATACCGCGCAGAAAGTACCGGGATTAGGTGATTTGCCTTTGATTGGCGGCTTATTCCGCTCCCAAGGGGTACAAAAAGTAAAACGTAACCTCATGATTTTCCTGCATCCAGTGATTCTTCGTGATGCACAACTAGAAAATCAACTGAGCCACAGTCGATACAATGATATGCGTAATGTGCAGTTATCTCATCAAGCGGGCGGCGTGCCGTTTACCAAAAAAGTAGAAATCCCGGTCATGCCTAATTTGAATGAATTTTTGACTATTTTGCCCGGTGATAATCAAGCTATTCAATTACCATCAATCGTAGATTAACTTAGGAGAACATAGGATGGAACTGAAACAAAAAGGTGAACAAGCGTATGTCGCAGTCAAACAACTGCTGGTCAAGCTACAATGGCACAGCGCTGTTGATTTAGATTTAATGGCTTTTTACAAAGCTAAAGATGGACGTACAGGCGGGATTTATTCCACCAATTATGCAGGCGGTTCATTAGGTGATTTAAATGCTTTTCCTTTCATTCAACTCAGCGGTGATGAAGGGGTTGATGCAACAGGTGGGCAGAATGAAGAAGTGCTACGCATCACCCAACTCGATGAAATGGCTGAAGTGTATATTTGTGCGCTGAATTTCACCGATGCCAGCAGTGGTCGTAACAGCACTTTTAACGATTATGATGGACAAATAGAATTGCTCGACGATACTGGGAAATCTCTTCTAGTACCACTTGATGCCAAGGATAAAGGCATGGTCGCTGTTATCGCTAAAATTGATAACAGTGATTTCATGGGGGCTAAGTTGATCAATGAAAACAACGTGATTGACTTAAATCAATTTTTAAACACCTTACCCGGTGCGGAGCATTTCAAACTCAGTTCTAAAATTGTTTTAAAAAATAAAGGTGACGCTTTTGAAATCAAATCAAAAGGAGGCGCGGGTGGCAGCGAGCTTTTAGTCAATCTCAACTGGGATCAAAAAGGCGGAAAACAAAAAAGCGGCGGTTTGTTTTCAAAATTAATGGGTGGCAGTTCAGCCATTGATTTGGATTTAGGCTGTTTGTTTGAATTAGAAGATGGAACCAAAGGTGCTGTACAAGCCTTGGGTGAAGTTTGGGGCGCTTATGATGCGCCGCCCTTTATCCGTCATATGGGCGATGATCGCACCGGAGCCGTATCCCAAGGTGAATTTATTCGCGTCAATGGTCAGCGTTTGGACAAGATTCGCCGCATTTTGTTCTATGCCTTCATTTATGAAGGAGCCGCTCGTTGGGATCAAGCAGGCGGCATGGTGAAAATAAAACAAGCCGGCACGCCTGATATTGAAATTCAACTCGATGATCACAGCAACAAAGGCATGTGCGCTTTAGCCTTATTTGAAAACAAAGGCAGCAGCCTGCGCGTGTCTAAAGAAGTGCAATTTTTCCAAGGCCATGAAGAGATGGATAAAGCCTATCATTGGGGTTTACGTTGGACGGCGGGGAGTAAATAGCCCTGCGTAGGATGGGCAAAGCGGCACTGCCATTCACCTAAAGCCCATTAGCATTGCCAGTAGTTGATGTTATCCCCCCTCCTCGAAGGAGGGGGCTAGGGGGTGGTGAACAACAGCCGCCTTCTTTGGAATGTATTTTTAAGGAATGTTGCCTTTCATCACCACCCCTCAATCCCCTCCTTGGAGGAGGGGAGGCTCCAAAGCCTTTTTTCTTCAGTGAATGGCAGTGGGGCAAAGCGGAGCGTGCCCATCATTTGTTTTGCCCGCCATCGATGGGCTACCAACCCATATGATAATAAGCCCAAATCCGCTCAATATTCATGGGCAACCATTCATTGTAAAACTGCCAGTCTTTATATTTAGGCAGTTTTACGATTTGGCGTAATTTGTCTGGGCTATGCATTCCCTTGTCAAATTCTGCTTTTACGGCAGCCATTAGATCTTCGAGATAGATGCGCTGTTCCGCAACAACCGTACTAGGATCGATAGCGGGTTGCTGATGAGAGCCATGTGCTGAGATAACATAGTCAAAATCCATCTGTTCAATTTCTTGCAGCGATCTAATCCATTCATCTGGCCAGAAATCTGGCATAGCTCGGAACGCGACTCTTCGTGGTGTCACGATATCTACAATAAACAGTATTTTCTCTTTTGGCAGTCGCATGACGACCAGACTTTCACCATGGTTGGGGCCGAAGTATTTCAGTTCGAGTGTTCTGCCGCCTAACTCTACGGTATATTCATCCTCAAATGTGATGTCAGGTAACGGTGTCGCAGGCGTGGGATGATCTGCTAGTTCCTTCAACACATTTTTATGAGCGATGAATGTCGCGCCCTGATCCTTGAACACCTGACCACCAGAAATATGGTCATGATGATTGTGGCTATAAACAACATATTTAATGGGCTTGTCCGTGATTTTGCGAATCTCACCGAGCAACAGATGAGCGGCTTTCGGGTTCATCGGGTCAGTAACGATAACCCCCTTATCTGTCACCATAAAGATATTGCGATATACCCACCAGCGGAACACGTACAAACCATCGCCCATGTTTTTTACACTGTGACCGAACGGTTTCCCTCCCATCGGCTCCTCTATTGGAAAGTTTGAGGCCGTTGCGATTGACGAAAGCACTAAGCCCACGATAAATACGGATTGTATAAATAGTCGTTTCATTTTTTATCCTCTAAGTGAATTAAATCTTCGACTTTGGTGATTATGCACCCGTCGTCATTTGCTTTAATACATGGTCTTTCTTAATAAAATGGTGATGCAATGCAGCGCCTGCATGACCGATCACGGCAATGACAAGTAATATCCACACGGTGCCATGCATGGCAAGAAATGTTTTTGCTAGCTCTGGATTTTTATCCAAGAAAACAGGGAATTCAAAGAAGCCAAAGAAGCTCACAGGGAAGCCAGCCGCCTGACTCATCATGATGCCAGACAGTGGCTGTGCAAACATCAATACATAAAGTCCCCAGTGCATCGCTTTAGCCATAAAAGCCTCACCTACTGTTGTTGCATCGGGAAGTCGGGGTGTCTCATTGATTAGCCGCCATATGAGGCGAAGCATGATCAGCATCAATATGACCGCACCAAATGATTTATGCATACCCGCCGCCTGAAATTTCTCCGCCCCTTTAGGCATGGAAGCAAGAAAGTTTCCCGCTACCATTGAGAAGGTCAGCATCATGAATAGCAGCCAATGAAAACCTTTAGCGACGACCCCGTATGTGTTGGCAGTATTTTTTATCATGACATTCTCCTAAATAAGTGCTTTGTTTATACCTGATGATTCAGGTACAGACCAGGATTCAAATTGCATTAAAAATAAGTCTAAATGGTTTCAATTTAGATATAAACAGGGTAAAAAGAAACTTATTGTTTCTAAATATTAACTAATATGACTATTCTTCCTTATATCGAGACATTCTCCGCTGTTGTTGAGAAGGGCAGTTTTACAGCAGCAGCCGATGCACTGGGCATATCCAAGCCCGTCGTGAGCAAGCAAGTCTCTCTCCTCGAACAACATCTTGGGGTTCAGCTGCTTCAACGTACCACCCGGCGTTTACACCTCACCCATGCAGGCGAAGTGTTTGCGAGTTATTCGCATCAGATCATGTCAGACGTGCGAGAGGCTGAGCAATCCGTCTTGCCTTTGCAACGTGAACCACAAGGTCGGTTACGGATTTTGACCAACGAGAGCCTTGCAATATCATTACTGCCTGATGTACTACTGCGTTTTCAACAGAAATTTCCCAAAATTGAACTGGATGTACATGTCTCTGGGCGGTGGGTAAATCTTGTAGAAGAGGGTATCGATGTTGCGCTTAGGGTGGGAAAACAAGAAGATTCGAGCTTGATCGAGCGACTGCTGATGCCCTGTGGCTTACATGCCTGCGCATCACCCGCATACCTAAAAAAGCAGGGTAAGCCTGAACACCCCAATGATTTAGAAACACATAATTGCCTGATCTATTCACAATTGCCTCATCCCGATAAATGGCTTTTTAAAGATGATCAGGGGGAAAATATCAGTATTAAAGTGAAGGGCAACCTTCGTTCAAGTATGGGAAATATACTGATGAACGCTGCGCAAAATGGTAGCGGCATATTCATAGGCCCGACATTTATGATAGCCCGTGCCTTAGAAGAAGGGCGATTAGAAACCGTCCTGGATCAATACACGCCGATGACCACAGGACTATATGCGGTCTATCCATACAGCAAGCTCGTTTCTACAAAAGTACGCGCTTTTGTTGATTTCATTGTTGAATCATGGAGCCATTGAACTCGGACGAGCGTCTGCTTTGGGTGAAAATGGGAGGCATCCACAATTCAGCTAGAATTAGTACCTTTGTTTCTCATAGGCTGATACTAGCTTATCACTATCAAACTTCTCTTCTACCAAGCAAAAAGAAGCTAAGCACGGTAGGATGGGTTTCGCTCTGCTCTACCTACCCATCCTACGACCTTGAGATGCTCCCACGCAAAGGGTATGTGATACCTAAAAAGCATAGCGTAGTTCTGCAAACCAGTTGCGGCCTGCCATCGGTAAATCATAAGGAATTCGCTGCACGCCTGTATGATCGGGCCCTGGGCTGGGTTCAAAAATCGCCTCATCAAATAGATTTTTTATCCCAAAGGCTATATTCCAGGTCGTATTCCGCGCTTTTTTGTAACGCAGGGTTAAATCGACACTGGTGTAGTCATCAATGGCTGGGCGATTATCTCCAAAAGTACGTTGACGCTGTGCAACCCAGTTGACTTGCGTATCTAAATACCAGTCAGAATAAAACAGCCAATCAAAACGTACATAGGCATCGTGCTGCGGATAGCCGCCTTTATCCCTGTCGCGTTGTTCTACTTTATGCCAAGCGTAGTTAGCCATTAAGCTGGAACGCGCACTGGTTTTCCAGCGCATTTCAACCTCAAAACCATGACCATTAATGTCATCATTAAAATTTTGCGCGGTGCGTGCGACTTGACCCGCATTATTGGCAGCGCCTTCAGGTGCAAGAAACTGAATAGCGTCTTCCCAGGTGAAGGTATAGAGGTTAAAGCCTGTGTGGAGGTTTTTGCTGGGACGATAATCGAAGGCTAATTCCCAGGTGCTGATGGTTTCTGGTGCTAAATCAGGGTTGCCCAATGCCACAGGATTATTGACGTTATAAAACTCTTGATAAGAGGGGGCACGAAAAGCCTCGCCATAAAGCAGCTTGGCGGTCAGGTTAGAACGGACTTGCCAGACTAACGCGCCGCGTAAATTAAGCGTGTGACCAAAATCAGAATACCGGTCATAACGAACACCGGTCGTCAGTTCCCAGTTATCCACAAAATGCCAAGCATCTTGAATAAAAGCGTAGTGACTTTTACGTATCTCTTCAGGATTAAACACCGCAGGGGTATCGCTAATATCGACCATCGTGTTG
Source organism: Thiotrichales bacterium (assembly GCA_016744475.1). GTDB lineage: Bacteria > Pseudomonadota > Gammaproteobacteria > Beggiatoales > Beggiatoaceae > BB31. The sequence goes on from JADGEH010000101.1 coordinate 7,354, forward strand.
ACCGTCATCCAATTGACAATCTGTTTGGTACTGTATTGATCGCCATAAAAATAACCCGTCCCCAGTCGCCATATATGGTTTTTCCAGCCGCTATAGACGCTACTAATATCCAAACGACCATCCCGTTCATAAGCCCCTGCTTCAGCCTTAAAACCATCAGGATAAGTACGACCATTAATGACAGCACCGGGAGGATAGACTTGAATATTTTTGAAATCCCATAAGCGATCCGTATACACCGCACGTACATCGGCTGACCAATGCTCGGTCAAATGGGGCTGTGACCAGCTCAAGACCAGATCGGTAATGCGAGCATCGGCTTCTCCTGAATAGTCTAATGCTTGCCCAGGGCCTGCCCCCGCACCTGCCCGAATAATTGATTGATTAAATAGCTGTAAACGCCAAGTCGAATCATCTGCATTGGTATAGCTCACATCTACACCAATATCCAAATTATCGCGTTGTAAAGCGGGCGCACCAGGGGCGTGTGAAACGGACGGATTGAGATTAAAACGCTGATCCATAAAGCTCTGAAAATCTTGTTGAAGCATTTCATTATGACCGTCCTCGCTACCATAACGGAACATTATGGCTACGTCATGGCCGTTGTAATGGCCGCCGTGCAAGGCCCAAATATCCGCTTGTCCAAAACTACCCGCTCGTATACCCACTTCAGTCCCATCAATATCTTTAGCGGTTTTGGTAATAATATTGATAATCCCCGCCAACGCATCTGCCCCATGCACCGCAGAGCCAGGACCGCGCATGACTTCTACACGTTGCACTTTATAGATAGGGATATTTAAACCGCGAATGGTGGGATTGCCTGCATGTAAATCTTTTAGCGGTACACCATTGATCATGATTAACACTTGTGGGTTGAAGGCTTCATTGATACCACGAATATTATAAATCGGCGCATACATGAAAAAGTCCCGCGACACATTCAAACCCGGAACAGCTTCAAGAGCTTCGGTCAAAGTACGTGCTCCCGTGGCTTCTAAATCCTGTGCGGTGATGACGGTGGTCACTGCGGGTGCAGTAGATGCATCTTGTGCCACACCAGAGGCGACTTTAACCGTTTGTCTTTTCAATAAACCATCAAATACATTAAACACGTCGTCGAGTTTGATTTCGACTTCTCCCAAGGCTTCTAAATCCAATCCCAGTAGCTCATTCATTCGTGCTGCGTCTTCAGCATTAACATCATTGGTTTGTGCTGCAAGCGGTGCAGCTACGCCAAGCAATGCGATGGTCAGTATCATTTTTCTAAAGAAAATAGGTGGCATGTCTTGTCTCCCTTTGCTTAGCGTGAGCGCAATTGAGCGACACGCATTAATTGTGAACTGGGTTTAAGTCCAGAATCACTAATGCTTTCTGGATCCATCGCCAAACGCACTCGGTTATTGAGCATGTAGAATTCAATCATACCGCCCAGGCGAATAAAGCGGTCCATGTCGCTGACTAACAGTACCGGTTTTTTCTGATGCCATGTATTGATATCTGTCATGTTCATTTCCTGATCACGGGGAATAAAGACAATTTGGCACACATCCGCTTCTTCAATCCTCTCTAGCGTTTGAACCACACTGCTATGACCATTAATTTTACGTTTTAGGGCAATAAAACGAAGGGTGGCGACGAGTGCAGGATGCTGACCTACGATACAAATGGTGAAATTATCCGACTCATTGGCAAACAAAGCCTCCGGCCAAGAAATATAACTGCCTAAATTAAACAGATAAGCGGCTTTTATTTCATGTTCTTTAGCACTCTCAATAGCAAATCCGAGTGGAGATAAAACATTGATGAACATCCCTATCATCAGTGTCCGAAACACATGATGGTGTTTTATTTTTCGCATACATCCTCCTAAAGATTCATAATGACCGCTTTTTGATCTAGCGGTCTTTTTTAATGATTAACTGACGTTACATAAAGGCTTCTTGTACATCGCGTAAGGTAAGGAAATGCCTCTCCGTGTCCTGCGTGAGGGGAGGGGGCGGCGGATGGGCATTTATCCTACTAAACTGAGCAAACTATAGTCATAAAAACAGATAAAAATCCACAAATATGACTATATGTAACAACGCTAGCCCGCTGTTTTAGGTTCATGTAACGTGCTACAACTCACTATAATAACTGGGTATTTTTTGTATTCTGTAGACGGAAAGAGGCAACAACCTGAAATGAAACACTTCGATTGAGGCTATCTTACTTCAAGAAGCCTCATAAATCCGTAAAGCGCATAGATATTAACCTCATGCACCAAACAGACAGACGATTAAACTACAAACCAAAGAAACACAATGAAGGCTTATAAAACCTATGCTCAAATTGAGCGCATGGTCTTAGAGCCTATACGAAAACGGGATAATCGGCTGCAAACCTGCCCTTTTGGCCAGGTTTTCCCCAAGCGTCGGTCGGGTTTTGTAAACCAGACCGGAATGTTTGCAAAGCGGCAGGCATCAACGGCAAACACTGGTTCCAAGAAACATTCCGATACAGGTTGCAAACCTGTTCCGGCGCTTGGAGACACCCACAATTCAGCTAGAATTAGTACCTTTGTTTCTCATAGGCTGATACCAGCTTATCACTATCAAACTTCTCTTCTACCAAGCAAAAAGAAGCTAAGTGGGCATCTAACCACAACGAAAGTTTACTGCCTATTCGAGGCCAATGACTCTCTTTGCCGCCAACAAGATGATAAGAAACCACCCATGCCGTCTTGTTTTGTTCTTTTACAATTAATTTAACCTGAAGACTTCTTCTGAACTTTTCTTTAATAAATTCATAGCTATGTTTTAACGCCTTTGTCCCATCTGATAAGAATATTTCCTCTATCTTTGTTTGACCCACTTGTTTCAAACGAGGGTCTTCTGTTGGGTTTGCTAAAACGTCATTCACCACTTCTTCAAGCGTCTTTTTTGACCCTGGAAACTTCTCAACTATCAAACCCACTTGAAGCGGTGATCCGCTTTCATCTAATAGCGGAAGACCTTTCCCGTCTCCTGAACGATAGAGGGCGATATTTGGGTGTGACATTCTGACATTTCTCCAGCCCACTGGGACGGCAATACCTCCATTACCGATAGGAACAAATTCCCAGAACGAGTCACTCACATCTTTTGAAAATGACGGCTGTATGAGTGATATTGACAATGCAACTAATAATATGAGCTTGTTATACATGTTCATAATAGTCCTCTCTTTGTTAATACAATTGATTGAAGCTGATAATTGTGTGGCTTCGGTTTGGTGCATGGATGACACCCTGCAAATAGACCCTTTACGGGTTGCTGACGGTTAAAAGCGAACATTGAAAATTCGTATAGAGGAAATAAATCAGTTATACGATAGACCTGACAGATACCGTGTCTCAGGTCAACCCTTGTTGAACAGGAAAACTTTAAAATTAAGCAGTTTGAGGGCAAAAAGGTGTTTGATGCTTCAAAACACCAAAACAAATGTGAATGAGCTTGCGCATCGCCGCGCCAATAGCGCACATTTTACTTTTGCCTTTATTCAGTAACCGCTCATAAAGTGCTTTGACATCAGGGTTATGCCGACTGGCTGTGATGGCTGCAAAATACAGTTTTGCGCGTATAGAGGCTTGCCCCGTTTTCGATAAGCGACTGGGCTTTTTAACACTCGAACCTGATTCAGTAGCGATGGGAATAACGCCTAAATAAGCAGCTACTTGTGGCGCATTCTTAAAACGTTTAGTTTGAAATACAGGAAGTAATACCGTGGACATTACTTCGCCTATCCCTATGATTGACTGAAGCAACCCCCTGTTATGTTCTAAATTAGAATGAGACTGAATGTGTTGTTCAATATCCATATCGAGTTGCTCAAGTTCTTGTTTAAGGTGCGCAATCATCCGTTTAATAGAAGCTATAGTTTTATCGTTACCACGCCCAGTCTCTTGCTTTTCTAAACGATTAAGTTCACGTTGCAAGTCGGTTTCAATCGCTTGCTTACGTCGTATCAGCGCATCTAAATGAGCGTATTGTGGCGGTGGTGGTAGCCAAGGGATAAGGTCTGCTTCACGCTCACGTCCGTAACGTGCCAAAATATTTGCGTCTACGCGGTCAGTCTTCGTTTTGATACCTAAACTTCTTGCATAGTTTTTAACATAAGCAGGATTGATAACAGAAAGGCTACATTGCGCGTTAAATAAGCTATCTGCGGCTATTTCATGGTAAGACCCTGTGGCTTCTAAAATGGCATAGAGTTCATTCACTTTGCAATGCGCTTTCTTCATTGCCCATGTGAGTAATGCGGTCATACCATCAGGTGTATTGGCTACTGTTTTGTGCAGCACTTGATTGGGTAAATTGGAACGCAATAATGAACAATCCAATTTTTCTTTTGCTACGTCGATTCCGAGAAAATTCATGGGAACTCCTTAAAATGATCAGTGTGCTGACTGTCCTTGTTCATGCAGGTTCTGAGACCTTCGATACCGTTCAGTCTGAAACTTTTTGCTAAACTGATGGAATTCAGGGGCTTATCTGTCAGACAGACTCGAAGTCTGAGGTTTTTAACAGCCTCTCTAATTTCCAGTGTGAGGGTAGCTAACCCCCACTGGCTTTAACATACAAGGTTTTGGAAACCTGCCAGGTCTTAACCACGATGCTCCAGTACAACTGAAATAATATCCCTATAGGATGGGCAAAGCACTCACATGATAGGTTTCGGTACGGGAGTGCGTAGGTCGGGTTAGCGCAGCGTTACCCGACAAAAACCATTATCCAACGCAAAATATTTCAAAGATTACGGCTTCACTGATGTCGGGTTTTCGTCGATGTCGGGTTACGGCTATCGCCTAACCCGACCTACATTAACTCGACTTATCGCTGTCATTTAGTAGCCCGCATAGATCGCATAAGCGATAGCATCATGCCACATTTGAGGGTTCCGTGATGGCGGATGACGGTGCAAAAAGACGCACCTTATCTGCCCTACGCGAGCTAACAAGGCAAACAACTTCCAACATAATAGCCACTCGTGATGAAAATAATATTTTTTTGTCTATTGAACTTCACTGATGCTTTCAAACCATGATTCTATCTTTTTCTACATGTAATAGACGCTCTAATAAGCCTTGAACCATCACAGTGACTGGACTTTTCTCACTAACAACTGCAAAATTGGGCTAAAAATAACTGTATACTCCTTATCATTCCGTTGATTATAAGAATAATCCTTATTTTACAGTAGATTGCTCACCTTGACAGGGCTGGGGTGACGGCCTAAACACGGTCAATTTCATTCAATGTTTACGTGATCAATTTAGAGGTTATCATTTGCTATTCATTTGGGATGGTGCTATAGAAAAATTATATTAGTTGTTAAGACTGCCAGTCCTTCAAGGACTGGCAGTCTTGAGTTTGGCTCTATCGAAAGCCTATAAATGATGTACTTTAGCTATAGTGTTCATAAACACACAAAAACACAAGATGATTTAAATGAGATAAATGAAGGACTAGAACAAGAACAGTGGCCT
>JADGEH010000101.1:12875-17581 GCA_016744475.1 Thiotrichales bacterium
GTAGAATGCCTTCTATTTGCACCTAATGCCCCTGATCAAAACCCAGTTGAGGATGTTTGGTGACATATCAAAAATCATATTCGTAAAAATTTTGTGGAATGTAATACTTTTTCACAGGTCAAAAGTTTATTTGAAATCTTTGGTTCAGGTAAAGTATTTGATTTTTCTAAAATGAATATGTATGGGGAATTCGCATGAATGATGAAATATCTCTATACAAAAAACGGTGGAACGTGGAATGCTATCACCAGTCATTGAAACAAAATGCCTCTCTAGGCCAATCGCCCACACGAACACGTACCATACAAACCCACCACTTTTTTGCCTCTCTGTATGCCTACATTAAACTCGAGCCACTTAAAATCAAAACCAAGCTCAATCATTTTTCACTGAAAAACAAGCTCTACATTAAAGCGGTTCAGCAGGCATTTGAGGCATTACGAGAATTGCAAAATTCTGTCGAGCGCGTAACGTGAGTTATTAACTTAGAGCCTATACGAAAACGGGATAATCGGCTGCAAACCCGCTCTTTTGGTCAGGTTTTCCGCTTTTTTTCGTTAAATAGCGCGCTATTCGCCTTAAAAAACCGAAAAACCTGCCTCAAAATAGCGAATTTTCGCTTCGATTCCCCATCTTCGTATAGGCTCTAAGTTCAATAATTTGCAAGCAGTTGATTTTATTCCCTCCTTGAAGAACGCGAGACGAATGATGAATAATAGGGCATATTTTCAATATTCCCTACTCTATCAAGGTGCTTTATTTATGAACTTTAAGCTCCGTATCTGGCGCGAAAATGAATATCACCAGCCTGCGCGTTTTGAACATTACAGCGTAGACAATATTCGTGCTGACATGTCGTTTTTAGAAATGTTGGATGCTTTGAATGAACACATTATTAGTGCAGGTCAAGAACCGCCTGTGTCCTTCGATTTAGATTGCCGTGAAGGGATTTGTGGGTCTTGTGGCTTGGTGATTAACGGCGTGCCGCACGGTGCAGAGGCGGAGACAACCACTTGTCAATTATATATGCGGCATTTTAAAGACGGTGCAGACATCACGATTGAGCCATTTCGTGCCAAGGCTTTTCCGGTCATTCGTGATCTCGTCGTAGACCGTCGGGCTTTGGATTATGTACTGCAAGCCGGGGGCTATATCGCGGTGAATACAGGCTCAGCCCCCGATGCCAATACCCATTTAGTCCCTAAACCCGCAGCGGATAAAGCCTTTCAAGCGGCGAATTGTATCGGTTGCGGGGCTTGTGTAGCGGCTTGCGGCAACGCTTCTGCCATGCTGTTTTTATCCGCCAAAATCGCTCATTTAGCCCTATTGCCGCAAGGTCAGCCAGAGCGCACGCGCCGGACGATTCGCATGGTGGAAGAGATGGATAAAGCGGGTTTTGGTCATTGCTCTAATCAGTATGAATGCGCGGCGGTGTGTCCTAAAGGCATTCCCGTCGATTTTATTGCGCAATTGAATCGAGAGTTTTTAGGCGCAGCTTTGACCAGCTCGGAATTTACTCAACAACATCCGACGGTTGAGCATGAAGAATAAGCCGTTAGGCTCTGTTGACATTAGACACTCTGACACTGGCGCTGTTAAAACACCGTCTCTCGCCGTGTTCCGTTTCTAGGCATAAAGCGCCTTGCGCATCCACACCACGCGCCGTGCCTTGATACGCTTGACCCGCGCTAAACACCGTCACCGCACGGTGGGCTAAAGCATCTAAACGCGCCCATTCCGTTTGATAAACGCTAAATTCGATGGGATGGCTAAGAATATCAGCAAAATGTGCGATGACAGCGGTGGCTAATTGATTGCGCGAAGGCACGCTGCCCAACACCGTGCTCAGATCAATCGGCGCTTGAGCAGGCACTTCTGATGCGCTTAAATCAGGTGAAATATCCAACGGATGCACATTCATACCTAAGCCGATCACAAGCCCCCATTGGGCGCTGATGTAACGCGATTCCAACAACAAACCCGCCAGTTTTTTATCTTGCCAAACAATATCATTCGGCCATTTAATCTTTACTTGTTGTGCACCCAAAGCCTCCAACACTTGTACCGTCGCAATGGCTAACACCAAAGACAAAGCGGGGGGCAATTGCGTCAACCGCCAACTCAAGGACAAGCATAAACCGCTACCTTCTGGCGACACCCAACGTCGCCCTTGCTGTCCACGTCCTGCTGATTGATATTCCGCCAAACACACCGCCCCTTGTGGCAAATGATGATTTTGCAGATATTGATTCGTAGAATCTAAGCGCTCAAACACTTCTAGGGTCGATATGCGGGTTTGGCTGACAGCATCTAAGCCGTGCAGAATGTTGTCCCGCGCTAAAGGTTCTTTAAGCATCATGGCTACGGAGGTTCGGGTGTTTGAATTGTGCCTGCCACCAACTACGGTTTAAGTAATAGGCGAGAAAAGCGGGGAGGAAAAACACGTTCATATACAACAACACTCGGTACAAATGACGTAATGATTCTGCTTGCCAAGCGGCAAAAGGTTCAAGTCGATGGCTAATATGCTGCGTTACAAACACATAATGAATTTGCCCATCCGCCAGCGTGATTACGATCATTTTGCTCAATAAAAACCAGCCCATTAACGCCGAAGTCAACAACACAATGCCTGAACCCAAGCCCAAATGACGCAGGCGACGGTGAGGAATCGCCAATAACAAAATCCACAACATCGGCAAACCAAAACTTAAGTTTTGCGCACTTTGCGCATCTATGGTCAAAAAACGACGCTTTTGTGTATCTTCCGGCTGCTCAGCCATTAAAACCCGTGTTCCAATGTGCCAATCACCATTATTTTGCACCAGTAAAGTCGCTTCAATCGACTCAAAACTACGTTGCAAGGCCGTCCCCGCCAAGCCCTCTAATAAAGGCATCAAAACCGGTGTCAGCAGCATCCACCACAACACAAACGCAGGCAGCAACCATAACGCCGCACGCCCCGCTACACCGCGTAATAATTGAATCGGAGGCTTAAGCGGCATGAGCGATTTCTTCTTCTGACGGCGGCGTAGCCGGTGTCATGTTGTGCCACAACCAAAACACAAAGAAAACAATCACCCCAAAATGTAAAAACAAAGGCCACACTTGCTCATGCACCACATCAAAAGTGTCTCTTTCTACCCAAGTACCGAGGTACAACAAACTCATGATCCGCAATACATTAAAACTTTGAATCAAGAAAACGCCCGCGATTAAGCCCAAAGCTTTAGCCCTCCAAGTGGCTGGATACGCCAATATCGCCGCCATCAACAAAGCTGTGATAGATAAAGCGCTACAAGCTTCAGTCACTTCCAAAGCAAAACCCGATGTTCCATGACGCAGTATCGCTGCGTTCAAAGTCACCTGCGCATCAAACCCATGAATGAAGAAATAACAAATCTGCGCCAGTTTTAAACAAAAAGCCCCAATAGCAGGTTGCACAAAATCCATTGATAGCACACTAAAACCCACCAGGCTCAAACCAAAAAACACCCATAAAAATCGAGACATTATTGCTTTACCTACTGATTTAAATAAGAAAAAGTTATTCAATATATTCGCTACGAAGCGTGCCCTATGGTATGTTTTGCTGTCACAAGCTGTCAAATACTATCAATACAGAATGGGAAATGCAGAAAGGTGCAGGCAAATACACCCGATGTAAGCGCTTAAAAATGAGTGAGCTATAGAGATAATTCTTCAAACATACGATCACTTAAAACTAAAAAATGATTATAATATATATTCGATTTATTATTGCATGGAGTTAAAGAATGACGCTTAATGACTTAATCAATGAGGGTGACCCTCGTGGCATTAAACGTGCTATGTCTACAAAGATGTTTTTGTCGGGTTCAAGCAGAGAAATGATGAGCCATGTTCTCAATGTAGGTGTTGATGTTGTCACAAAGTGGAACCGAGTCTATCGTGAACAAGGTGCAGAAGGTTTACTATTGAGATACATAGGCAGTGAAGGATACTTGACTAATGAAGATCGGAGAAATATTCATCATTATATAAAAACACACGACACCATCACTGTTAAAGAGTGCTCTCTTTATATAAAAACACAATATGGCATCACTGATTCATCATTAAGTTCTTACCATAAACGGCTACATGAGGCGGGGATGAGTGGGGAAAAAACAGAAAAAGTAAACCCGAAAAGAGACGAAGAGGCTGTCATTAAGAAACGTGAGGACATTAAAAAAAATTGGAAGATAATTATGAGGCCATAAAATGAGGGGAACTTGTTGTTTTAATTGAAGATGAGTGTCATTTGTTGTGGGGTGATGCGTGTGGTGATGTTTGGGGGCGCAAAGGGGAGCAAATACCCATTCCCGTGCTTCATCAAAAAGAGCGACAAACCTATTACGGTGTCATCCACTATTTAACAAAAGAATTCATTTTAAAACCTTATGATAAGGGGGATGGCTTAAATACGGTCAATTTCATTAAATGTTTACGTGATCAATTTAGAGGTTCTTGTTTGCTATTCATTTGGGAGGGTGCGAGTGATCACAAATATTCAGAAACACGAGATGATTTGAATGAAATCAATGCAGGATTAGATCGAGAAAAATGGCCTGTAGAATATATTCTGTTTGCACCTAATGCCCCTAATCAAAACCCAGTTGAGGACATTGGGTGGCAAATTAAAAATCATATACGCAAAAATTTTATGGAATGCGATACTTTTTCAC
>JADGEH010000102.1 GCA_016744475.1 Thiotrichales bacterium
GGTTCTCGTTTGCTATTCATTTGGGAGGGTGCTAGTGATCATAAATGTACAAAAACACAAGATTATTTGAATGAGATTAATGAAGGACTAGAACAAGAAAAATGGCCTGTAGAATGCCTTCTATTTGCACCTAATGCCCCTGATCAAAATTCAGTTGAAGATGTTTGGTGACAAATTAAAAATCATATACGCAAAAATTTTATGGAATGCGATACTTTTTCACAGGTCAAAAGTTTATTTTAAAGCTTTGGTTCAGGTAAAGTATTTGATTTTTCTAAAATGAATATGCATGGGGAATTCGTATGAATGATAAAACACCTCTGTTTATCTTATCTTCATAAGAAGTCAATATTTCATGAGATAAATTTTTAAGGATTAATAAATCATCCTTGCTTATTTTACTTCCATTTCCTACAAAATAGGAAAATGCTAAAATTAACCACTATGGACTGAAAGTCCATAGTATATATTGCGGGCTGAAAGCCCTTAATCCGTGGACTCAACCACGGATTGAAATAATGAATCGCTACGCGATGCTAAATTATGAATAAAAGCTAAAACCTTGCACTAAGGTGCATAGTTTTAACTAGCGATTAGGACAATAAACACTAGCGTACCGATGCCCGTAATCAATGCCAGCATTTGCGCACTTAACCCGTCAATACGAAACGCCAACGCGATGTCAAGACTGGGTATCCACTGCCAGCTAAATTGCCACGGTAAGGGCGTGTGGCTCAAGCCCCACACCAGTGCGACAAATAGGCTCAAAGGCAATAGCGCCAGCCAGAGCCAAGCTTTACCATTAGATATTTCGTGAGATTCGACAGTGTGAGACATGAGATTTAACCACTAAAGTTGATGAGGTACAGAAGGCATATTTAACTGGTTGTAAAACAAGGGAGCCATCAACTACATTCACGCATAAAACCCATCACCGCCTTTGAGACGGAAGCAGAACTGACTATGCTTTTTATCATCTGAATTTTTAGTTTTTCAGTGTTACATTAGGCTCTGTTGGCATTTGGGGCTGATTGGATTTTTAGCCCCAAATATCAACAGAGCCTAGAGAAGCCGCCAATAAAAATGTCCAATATTTTATTTTTTCGTACTCACTTGGGCGTTGGTGATGTTGAATGCGCTTATTCTCTAGCGATTTTGCAAAAAGCTCTACTCATAAAAAAGGCTTCGCGAGCCAAGAGACGGTCTCTCCAATGTTCGTTTTCCTCATGCCAACGGCTCCTAGGAGGCTGTCCGAGAACCCTTTTCAATATTTTACGGAATGCTCATCCATGACAAACACTCTGCCTATCACGCTTGAATCATCTTTTCAGCTACCACTAAACACGCTTCGTTGGATTTTAACGGCATTGATGTTGGCGGTGTTGCCTCATGTATTACATATGCCTTTATGGATAACCGTGGCCTTTGTTTTACTCGTATTATGGCGCTACATCATCGCTCAAAAACAATGGCCTTTACCCGGTACCTGGATACGTTTGGGGCTGGCTTTTGTGCTGTTGCTCGGCGTGATTTTAAGCTTTCGTAGCCTCACTATCGGACGTGATGCAGGCGTGGCTTTGTTGGTCGGCTTATTGGGTTTAAAACTTTTGGAAATGCGCAACTTGCGTGATGCCATGCTGCTGAGTTTTCTAAGTTTTTTCTTGATAATGACAAACTTTTTCTATTCTCAATCAATTCCGACGGCGGGCTATCTCATTATCGTCATGCTGGTGGCAACAGGCACACTGATTAGCCTCAGCGACTTAAACCAGGCTCTCAATCTGCGCCAACGTTTGCGCTTATCAACACAAATATTGCTGCAATCCATCCCGCTCGCCATCGCCTTATTTGTTTTATTTCCACGTATCCCCGGCCCATTATGGGGCTTGCCAGAAGATGCTTATGGCAGCGCAGCCAGTGGTTTTAGTGGTTCCATGCGCCCAGGCAGCATTAGCAACTTGAGCTTGTCAGATGCGGTCGCCTTTCGTGTGGAGTTTTTTTCTGAAGTGCCGCCTCCTGCACTGCGCTACTGGCGCGGTGCAGTGCTGTGGCAAACCGATGGAGAAAGCTGGCAACCAGGCCGCCAGTTTCCCATTGATAGCGATGCGTTAGAGCAATACAGTGATCCGGTAGACTATGCCATCACACTTGAACCGCATCATCAACGTTGGCTGTTTTCTCTGGATTTACCTCAGCAAAGCCCCAGCGAATTACCTCATTACCTACAGCCACGTTTACTCACTGGGCATCAGATCAAAACAGAACATAAAATCAGCCAGCGCATTAAATACCGTCTACAGTCTTTTACCCATTACCGCACCACCAGCACACCCAACTCACGCACCATGTGGCGGCGCTTACATCGCGCACTTCAATTACCTCCGAATCGCCACCCACAAGCAAAAGCATTAGCGCAAAGTTGGCAAACTGAAAACCCTGATCCACGAGCATTAGTGCAAAAAGCTTTAGATTATTTCAATCAAGAACATTTTTTCTACACCTTATCCCCGCCGCCCTTGCTTAATGACCCTATTGATGAGTTTTTGTTTGACAGTCGTAAGGGGTTTTGTGAACACTACTCCGCTGCATTTGTCACTTTAATGCGGGCGGCGAGTGTACCGGCTCGAGTAGTCGTGGGTTATCAAGGTGGAAACATGAATCCACTGGGTGATTTTATGACCGTGCGTCAGCGTGATGCTCATGCTTGGGCTGAAGTATGGTTACAAGGACAAGGTTGGGTACGTGTTGATCCCACAGGAGCGGTCGCTCCTGAACGGGTGCAACGCGGTCTAAACGCCTCAATGCCAGGGCTGGATAACCCGCTGGGATTAGAACTGGAGCAAAACTCTTTAGTCATGTCAGCATGGCGTTATGTACGCAATGGGCTGGACATGATGAACAATAGTTGGAACCAATGGGTGCTCAATTATGGACAATCGCATCAATTGAATCTATTGAAATGGTTAGGTCTAGAACAACTGGGGTATCGAGCTTTAACCCTGGTATTATTTTGTTTAATCGGGATGAGTTTATTATTAATTGGATTATGGCTCTTTTCTGTGCGACGTTTACATTACTCAGAACCTATACAAGCCGCCTATTTACAATTTTGTCGTCAATTAGCACGTCGTGGGGTAGAACGACGAATGCATGAAGGCCCACAGGATTTTGCCCGACGTGCCAGTTTAGCGTTACCCCAATATGCCGCTAAAATTCAATATATTAGTCGCTGGTATATACAATTACGCTATCGTAAAACACCGCATACAAAGCAACAACAGCAATTTAAACAGGCTGTGAAGCAACTTTAGACTCTATATAAAATAGGACTGTACACTCGGTATTTCCGTTTTTTTCGTATAGAGGCTTAATACGAGCAGCACAGCATTAAAAATCAGATGATTTATTTGTTTGACTCTTGAGGAGACTAATTTTATGTCTGTAAAACATCCTATTATTTCCATTACCGGCTCTTCCGGTGCAGGCACCACGACGGTCAAAAAAGCTTTTGAAGACATTTTTCGTCGTGGGCATATTTCTCCAGCGGTGATTGAAGGCGATAGCTTTCATCGTTATAACCGTAAAGAAATGAAAGAAGCTGTTAAACAAGCAGAATCCGAAGGTCGTGATTTAAGTCATTTTGGTCCAGAAGCCAATCTGTTTAAAGAACTCGAAGGCTTATTCAAAGAATATGGCGAAACAGGTAGCGGTAAACGCCGTTATTATCTGCACAATGAAGATGAAGCCGAACCTTATGGACAAGAACCTGGCACTTTCACCCCTTGGGCTGACTTGCCAGAAAAAACCGACTTGATGTTTTATGAAGGTTTACATGGTGGCGTTATCGATGCAGATGCAGGCGTAGACGCCTCGCGTCATGTGGATTTATTGCTCGGTGTGGTGCCCAGCGTCAACTTAGAATGGATTCAAAAAATCCATCGTGACGTAAAAGAACGCGGGTATTCTGAAGAAGCCGTCGTACACACCATCTTGCGTCGTATGCCTGATTATGTGAACTACATCGTGCCGCAATTTACCAATACCCACATCAACTTCCAACGTGTACCTTTAGTGGATACGTCTAATCCTTTTATTGCTCGTGACATCCCCAGTCCCGATGAAAGCATGGTTGTGATTCGTTTTAATCGCTATCGTGATCAAGATTACCCGTATTTAGTCTCCATGATTCATGATTCTTTCATGGCTCGCCCTAATACATTGGTCGTACCTGGTGGAAAAATGGGTTTTGCAATGCAGATGATCTTCCGTCCTATCATTTCCGACATGATGGATGAACGCCGTAAAGCATTGATGTCGTAATAGCGGTATCTCGCATAAAAAAAGCCCCCTACATATCATGCAGGGGGCTTTTTTTATGCACAAAAATCTAAAATTAAAGACACTTAATCAAACATATCCATACCGCTTAAAACCTGCTACATTTCTATATCTTTAAACCACCTTGTCATCTTTATAAGCTATTGCTTATTTACCTTCTGTCAAGATGAGCTATCACCCGCATGAAACCACTTAATGAAACACTACGCATTCTATCTCTAGGCTTTTCCTCTATTTTATTGTGTATGACCCTATTGCTGTCTCTGAGTCTGGGTTATCTTCATCAAGCCTATGAAAATATTGATGAAGTTGTTCATCTGCATCATGAGAAATCAGGCTTAATTACAAAAATGTTGTCTGTTGCTCGTGAACGACAAATGAATGTTCAATATTTACTATTATTGACTGATCCTTTTAAACGTGATGAAGAATGGTTGAAATTTAAATATGCCGCCATGGACTTTATCCATGCGCGAGATCAATTAATGCAACTGGACTTATCTGAAGATGAAAAAGCGCTTCTGACAAAGCAAGACCATTATGCACAGCTAGCGGTCAGTAGCACAGAACGTATTGCAGAACTGGCCTTTAATGAACAAATAGAAGCTGCCACCAAACTTCTATTAGAGCAAACAGAACCTTTACAACGACAAGTTTTTTCTCAGCTTGAGCGCCTAAAAGCCGTACAAGAAAATGCTGCTGAACAAGCCGTCATTGAAGTTGAAAGCCATTACAAAATGGTATTACGCACTATGTTAATACTCTCAGCCGGGATTATCCTATTGTGCGTATTAATTGCCATTGCCATGGTGCAACGCACAGCACAAATGGCACATGCACTGGATCAAGCTCGCCAAGATGCGGAAAAAGCCAGTCTAGCCAAAACTCAATTCATGGCCAATATGAGTCATGAATTACGTACCCCATTAAACGCTATTATGGGCTACAGCGAAGTCTTAAAAGAAACCGCAGAAGATGAAGATTTACCCGAAATGTTAGAAGATTTAGATCGAATTCATGGAGCAGGCCGCCATCTATTAGAAGCGGTGACCGATGTATTGGATATGTCGCTATTAGAAACGGGAGATATGCCGTTAGAATTAAGTCAGTTCAACTTAACACAGTTGTGTGCCAGCATCGATCAACAACAGCGTGGAAAATTAGAAAGGAACAATAATACCTTTGAAGTCTCTTGTACCAATGAACTGACGCATCTCAAGGCCGATCATTTGAAATTAGAACGCATTTTAGTGAATTTAATTGACAATGCAGCACGCTTTACCTCTCAAGGTAAGGTTCAATTAAAAGCAGAACGGCAAGAAGATTGGATTGAAATCAGTGTGATTGACACAGGCATGGGTATTTCACCAGAAAAACAACAGAGTATTTTTGAGGCTTTTTCTCAAGCCGATAATTCGAGCACGCGAAAACACGAAGGTTTAGGTCTAGGCTTGGCGATTAGCCAACATTTTGCGCAGATGATGCAGGGAGAAATTTTACTGCACAGCGAAGTCGGCAAAGGCAGCCATTTCACGCTGCGCTTACCCCTCAAAACAACATAAATAGGCTAGTGTGCTTTGTTAAGAATTAATGCCTAGCACCGAGATACGGAGGACGCTAAATTGTATTTTAAAGGTTTTTTTCTGTGTTCTCCTTGGTCATCAACATCATCCAAAGAATGAGATATCACACAGTATTTAGCTTTAACACTGCATTAAGCAACAAAACAATGGACTTTCCTCCCTCTTAAAAACTTATTTTTATTGTGGTTAATGAAGCATTAATGGCATCATTCACTCATCTTTTAAAACTTGCAACAAGTCTAACGAGTCCAGGTATGAGTGACATCCTAAACACCCAATATTTTGTATCTTATACAGGCATGAAATTGCCATTGAATCTGATCAATCCTGTTGATACCACAGAAAACCGCATCACCTTTTTTCGCGCCCACTACGACGCACAAGAGCGCATGGTGCTGTGTGAAAAGTGGGTGTACGGCGAGATCGAGTTTTCCCATCAGTACACTTATTATGCTGATGGCACCTTAGAAAAAGCGGTTATTACGAATGAGGACGGCGTGCAAACCCTCACTTTTAATCCGCAGGGGCAGCCTTTAACGACCGCGTGAAAAGAAGCCTTGCGTTACCTTAGAGCCTATACGAAAACGGGATCATCGGCTGCAAATCCGCCCTTTTGGTCAGGTTTTCCGCTTTTTATCAACACACGCCCGCTATTCGCCTTAAAAAACCGAAAAACCTGCCTCAAAATAGCGAATTTTCGTTTCGATTCCCCATCTTCGTATAGGCTCTTAGTCTTTAATTTGAGAACGTCCTGTTATCGCTTGTTGAATGGTGCTGACAGGTCGTAACCAAGGCTTGGTTTTAGCGCGTAAGCTGCTGGGCAGTTGTTTGAGTGCTTGTTTAGCCTGTTCTCGATTCGGATAAATCCCATAAGTCAGCACGTACCAATCACGGTTTTTATGCGTGCTTAAATACAAGGCCAACTCGCCTTCCAAGGGATATTTTCGGATAAAGCGGCTCACACCTTCCAACGTATAAGAACCGAGAATTTGCAGGCTGTAATGCTGTGCATTTTGTTGGCTCAACCAAAAAGCGGATTTAACCCCAGCGATCACGCTGTCTTCGCTGGGTATACGTGGTGCAGGTTCAAGGCGTTGTATCGCTAATGTGTTCGCTTTAGCTGATGCAGATTCATCCAAGCTTGTCGGGCTGTCTGTCAGTGTGTGCGTGGTATTTTCAGCACTGTCCAAAGGATTCTCTGGTAGTAAGGAAGCTGCTGAAGCTGTGACATCTACATCAGAGTGATTCTCTTCAGGTGTGGTGGGCTTGAGTAAATCAGGGTTGAGTTGTGTGACCGGTAATGTCGATTCCGCAGCATCTAAAGGCAAAGGGGATGGCAAATTCAGGTCTTCAGTGTGTGCGACTGCGGGACTATCAAACCATTGTTGTTTAACCCATTGCAGGCCAAACAATAACCCGACAAACAAGCCGACTAGCATCAACACCCACATTAATTTATACCATTTAGAGGTATCTGCCGGCATGTCTTCGCGGTGTTGCAACTGCTCTTCTAACTGCTGATTAATAATGTTTTGTGCCAGCGGATTCAAACGCCCTAAACGGCCTTCAGACGCTTCGTACAACTTGCGCACCGTCATCCCTGAAAAGGGATTGTTTTTCACATAACGCCCTTCAGCTAAACGAAAACGCAAATATTCGCCGACTTGTTTCTCGCTCAGTGCAGGAATATCCAAAGTATGAATCAAAGTATTGCGGACTTGACTGAATTCATTAGCGGCTAACACACTGGTCATTTGTGGTTCGCAAAACAGCACCACGCGCAGGCGCGTTTGTTTTTCTCCCTTCATGACCAAATCCAACAACACATGCAGCGTTTTTAACGGCAGCATGTGCGCATCATCCACTAACAACACGGGCAATTGATGGTTATAGCGCGTTGCAGCCACATGTGAACGCAAGGTTTCCACTAAAGCCGTAGGGGTTTTACCTTCGCTGCGCATATTAAAAATCATCAATATTTGCTTTAACAAAGATTCTTCATTCAGTCCTGGATGCCCCGCAAGACATAACAACTTCCAATCCTCATTGGCTTCACGCTTGATCTGCTGCAACAAAGTGCTTTTACCGCTGCCTTGATCAGCCAGCAGCAACAACAATTGATCACTGTGTTGAATCAAATGAGTGATCAAGTTCTGCCGCTGCCCTAACTCAGGCGGACGAAAAAAACTCTCGTCATCCGGTTCCGTGGTAAATAATAAACTCAATGGACGGCGTTGAGAGCTGCGTTTGTGTGTTAAAGACATGTCTTCAGGCATGATGTGATGGCTCTTTTCCTTAGAGCCTATACGAAAATGGGATCATCGGCTGCAAATCCGCCCTTTTGGTCAGGTTTTCCGCTTTTTATCAACAAATAGCCCGCTATTCGCCTTAAAAAACCGAAAAACCTGCCTCAAAATAGCGCATTTTCGCTTTGATTCCCCATCTTCGCATAGGCTCTTAGACCTTAAATGTGCTGCGCGGATACGAAAAGCGGAACATTATGGCGCTTGTAAGGTGGCGC
This sequence comes from Thiotrichales bacterium, assembly GCA_016744475.1. Lineage (GTDB taxonomy): Bacteria > Pseudomonadota > Gammaproteobacteria > Beggiatoales > Beggiatoaceae > BB31. The sequence goes on from JADGEH010000102.1 coordinate 8,443, forward strand.
ATATCGTCGCTATCTTGCTGACTGGGTTGCAAAAATATGTCCATTCCCAATCAACCAGCGGGGGCTGCATAGCGACGCATAAGCCCGCGTTCTATTCCCACTATTTTCCAGCTTTTCTGCGTACTGTCACGCTTTCTCCACCAATGCCCCAGTTATCTGTATCGACTTCATCAATGACCACCATCGTAGTCTGCGGGTTTTTTCCCAATACATCGACTAATACCTGAGTAATCCCCTGTATCACCTGATTTTTTTGCTCTTCTGTCACTCCTTCACGAGTGATTTTAACGTTGACATAAGGCATGTAAAAATTCCTAAATTTGATCGCGTGTGTTTAATCGACTTGTTGCAAGGGGTAGGTATCGTAGCGAAAAGGTGTGGTTTTGAGGCGAATAGTAGGCTATTTGCTGAGAAAAAGCGGAAAAACAGGCCAAAATCCACGCCTTTGCAGTCGATGAATACCCCTTGCAACAAGTCTAATATCTCAGAGCCTATACAAAAATGGGATAATCGGCTGCAAACCCGCCCTTTTGGTCAGGATTTCCGCTTCGATTCCCCATCTTCGTATAGGCTCTCAATGTTACTCACTATTCAGCATCCCATACTGACTCAGGTGAGTAAAGATACTCAATAGCCGCTTGTCCCCCACCCACACATTCTGCCCTTGCTTTTTCAGGATAGAAATATTTGTATATCCAAATACATGCTGCAAAATACAGTGTTTACATCCACTTTTTCATCGGGATACACCATGCCTGTCAATAAACCTCACAGCGATAGACTCACCCTGGCACGGGTGCTCAAAGAACTTAAAGATGAAGGACTGATTAACCAGCAACAACACAATTGGTTGCTGGGCAAATCTGATGAAAATCAGCGCAAAGGTATTCATCCTTTGACGACTATTGCCGATATGAAATGGCAAAGTGCCAGCCAGCCTTCGTTTCCTCTCAGCATCGAACGTTTGACGCGCTGGTTAGCAGATACGGTGCAATTGCCTTATTTGCATATCGATCCGCTAAAAACCGATTTTTCTAAACTGACCTCTTATGTTTCACACACTTACGCTGCACGTTGGCAACTTTTACCCGTTGCGCATGAAAATAACGTGTTAAGCATTGCTACAGCGGAACCTTATGTTACGGATTGGATCAGTGATTTAGAACATACTTTGCAAAAAACCGTTGAACGAGTGGTGGCTAATCCGGTAGACATCGAACGTTATCTGGAGGAGTTCTACAAATTACAAACGTCTATTCAAGGTGCGGGAGAGAAAAATCGGCAGTCCGCAGGGAGCAACCAGAATTTTGAGCAATTGCTGGAAATCGGCAAGGGCAAAACTGAGATGGATGCGGGCGATCAGCACATTATTCAGATCGTTGATTGGTTGTTACAACACGCTTTTGCTCAACGTGCCAGTGATATTCACTTAGAACCGCGCCGAGAAGACAGCAAAATCCGCTTTCGCATTGACGGCAAACTACATTTAATTCACCAAGTGCCGACATCAGTGATGCGTGCCATGACCAGTCGGATTAAATCGCTAGGCCGGATGAATTTGGCAGAACGCCGTAGACCCCAGGATGGGCGTATTAAAACCGTGGTGCCAGATACCGGGAAAAATATTGAATTGCGTTTATCCACCATGCCCACGGCTTTTGGCGAAAAAATGGTCATGCGTATTTTTGATCCCGAAGTGTTGGTGAGAAATTTCAAAGAACTCGGTTTTACGCAGCGGGATTTAAAGCTGTGGAAACCCATGATTAGTCGCCCGCATGGTGTGGTGCTGGTCACGGGTCCTACGGGTTCAGGTAAAACCAGCACGTTGTATTCAACCCTGCGTTATGTGCATCAACCGGATATTAATGTCTGCACCATTGAAGACCCGATAGAAATTGTCGATGAGCGCTTTAATCAAATGCAAGTGCAGCACAATATTGATGTGGATTTTGCCAGCGGGGTGCGTACTTTATTGCGTCAAGACCCGGACATCATCATGGTCGGTGAGATTCGTGATCAAGAAACCGCAGAAGTGAGTATGCAAGCGGCGTTGACCGGGCATTTGGTGTTTTCTACTTTACATACCAATGATGCGGCTTCGGCTGTCACGCGCCTGCTAAATATTGGTATGCCGTCTTATTTGATTAATGCCACTGTGTTGGGCGTGGTGGCGCAACGTTTAGTCCGCACACTGTGTCCTAAATGCAAAACAGTGGTGAGCGTGGACAAACACCAGTGGCAATCGCTGGTCGCGCCGCGCAACATTCCGCCACCGGAGCAGGCTTTCGAGCCTGTAGGCTGTGATGATTGCCGTCAAACAGGCTATCTCGGGCGTATCGGCTTGTATGAAATTATGCCGCTGACACATACTTTGGAAGTGTTGATTACCGATAACACGGATTTACAAGCCGTGCGGCGGCAAGCGATTAAGGAAGGTTTAAGCCCGTTGCGCTTAAGTGGCGCGGTGAAAATTGCTGCGGGTATCACGACTTTTGAAGAAGTGTTCCGCGTGGCGGGAACACAGAACACCGATGTTTAGCTAGAATGGTAGGGATAACAGCGCTTTAAGCGCCGTTATCCTGTGCAAAAACCTACGAAGCCTCATCCGGTTCCAAAGTATTCCGCCATTCTTGTCCAGGATGCTCAAACAAACGGCTGCTGTCCTCGGGCCCCCAACTGCCTGCGGGATAATGTGGAATATAATCGCGTTCTACCGCCCACACCCGTAATACCGGATCAACCACCTGCCAAGCATATTCCACTTCGTCGTAGCGCAAAAACAATGAACGGTCGCCTTTGATCACATCGAGTAACAAATCTTCATAAGCATCATGTTTCACTTCATCTTCATGACGCAAACCCGCATCTAATCCTACACAGCGAGTTTTCATATCAAGCCCAGGCTCTTTGGCAGTCATTTGAATGCGCAAACTTTCTTTAGGTTGAATGCTGAGTAATATCCGATTGGGTTGCATTTGTTGAAACTGACTAGAACGAAAGAATTGCTGCGGTGGATTCTTTAAACAAATAGAGACCAAAGATTGATCTTGAGCTAAACATTTTCCGGTGCGTAAATAAAAAGGTACACCCGCCCAGCGCCAATTATCAATATACAATTTCATCGCCGCATAGGTTTCTGTCACGCTGTCATTAGGCACTTTATCTTCTTGTAAATAGCCATTGATTTTTTCATTATTAATCACACCCGGCGCATATTGCGCACGAAAAGCATGAGCATGTACCGCATTGCTAGGGATTTTACGAATAGATTTGAGAACTTTGACCTTTTCATCTCGTAAGGCTTCAGCTTCCATAGAGACGGGCGGTTCCATAGCGACTAAAGTTAATAGCTGTAACAAATGGCTTTGAATCATATCCCGCAAAGCGCCTGCGCCATCGTAATAATCGGCGCGACTGCCGACACTGCGAGTTTCAGAATGCGTAATCTGCACATAATCCACATAATTACGATTCCACAAAGGCTCCATTAAGAGGTTGGCAAAGCGAAACACCAGCATGTTGCGCACCGTGCCTTTGCCCAGATAATGATCAATGCGATAAATCTGATCTTCGCGCAAATACTGCCCCAGCTTAGCTTGCAAAGCACGCGCGCTATCAAGGTCATAACCAAAAGGTTTTTCGATCACGACCCGTCGCCAGCCATGCTCTTCATTGAGCAAATCGGCTTCGCTTAAATATTGCGTTACTAAGCCAAATTCAGCCGGACGAATCGACAGATAAAACGCTATATTGGCGGGAAAACGTGCGTCATTATTGAGTAATTCGCGCATACGAGGGTAGGTGTCAGACTGACTGATGTCGCCTTGAAAATAATGCAGGCGTTGTGCAAAGCGCGTAAATCGTTCTTCATCAAAACCGCAACGCGCGCGTTCCTGAATCATATCGCGCACTTCGCTAATCCATTTTTCCTGATCCCAAGGTCGTCGCCCTGAAGCCATAATCATGGTGTTGTCCGATAAACGACCATCGACTTCCAGGTGATATAGCGCGGGCATGAGCTTGGTGCGAGACAAGTTACCTGTAGCCCCAAAAATAATGTAAGTACAAGAATCTGGCATGGGAACAATCCTGTAGTGAGTGGGAGTGAGGCTCATTGTATCTATACTTCGGTCAGGCATCATTGAAACATTAGACTTGTCCCGACTTAAACGCCGTGGCGAAAAGCAGCGGGATGGTGCGGGGTTTTTTGTTCATTTGAGGCGAATAGTGATTCTATTCAACGAGAATGAACGGAAAAACCCGCCCATATCCGCTGTTTTGCAGTCGGTGTTTTAAGCCGGGACAAGCCTATTAATCCTGTGTTTATTGCCGTGCCCGCTCAGATTGGCAAACACACCCCATCAGTAGCTAAGTCAGCGTTCAATGTCAACGATAACAAAAACACCAAAGGCACAAACGGAGTAAAACGCTTGTGCCTTTGGTGTCTTTTGTGCCGCTATAGCTAAAGTACATCATTTATAGGCTTACGATAGGGCCCAACCCAAGACTGCCAGTCCTTGAAGAACTGGCAGTCTTAATAACTGATGTAATCTTGCTATAGTGTTCATTTCATTGAACTCAGGCGTTAAATGTCCCAGTTAAGCCACTCGTTTAACAGATGAAAGGGTAATTAAGCGCTTTTCTTAACTGGCGCTTCACCAAAATCTAATTCCGCAATCAGCGTATTCAACAAACCTTGCTTTCCTCCTTCCCCAAACAAAGACTCATTTTTAAAAGAATCAGCCAAGGCTATCTGACGTAAATTCTCTGAATATATCCCATTACAAGCGCTGACTTTTTGTTGAATCAGTTTTAAATGGGCAATGATGTGAGACATATCCCGTACATAGGTTTCAATAAACAAGCCTTCAGTAGGTTTTATTTTAACTGGCAACTCTAGTTTTTGAGTAGACGTATTGAAATTTTCACACCAGAGTTTCGGTGCCTTTTTAGAGAGTTTGAAGAAAAGATCAATATAAGGTTTTTTGGACACTTTAGGCGGGCGGTTGTCATCAATGCCGATGATTTTAAAGGTAGTATCCATGATGATGTACTCCAAGTAACGACGTGCGAAAAGCGCATGTATGAAGTTAGATTACTCCGACCCCCACCTTAATGCACGATAAAAGTGTGGTGATGTGTAGATTCCCCTCAACAGTGTTTGGAGGACTGTCTCGTAAAGTGCCTCAGCCTAAGCTGCACGCGCTGTTATGCTGGAGTGGAGAGTCTCGTCTACGGATCAATTTCATCGTGTTCAAACCCGAAAAAAAGCCTCGCAACAAGTTTATTGGTAATGACAGTAGCTATTTGAAAAAGTTTAAGCGCAACTTTTTACTCGAACAAAATTTTCCGTATCTTGAATTTGATCATAATGAAGCATTGCACTGACCAGCTAATACCGAAGTAAAAGGCATTATTCTTTCCGGTGGCACAGGTAATCCTTATGAGCCCTTGAACTTAACCAGCCACTTTATCGCTTTAATGAATTTTGATGTGCCCGTCATGGTTTTTTGTTTAGGGCATGAAATCATTACCGTGAATTTTTTAGGCCGCATTCGCAAATTGCCCGATTATCATGTAAAAGCTATATTCCTTCAGGATTTTTTAGGGATTAAATGTTAAAAAACGGAGGCTTGACGACTGATCCGCTGTTTCACAGTCAATGCGAACCTCGCAACAAGCCTCATTGATAATGCAGACCTATCGTCCCTTCTCCCGCTCCACGCATCCACCGCTTTTCAGCAGGAAACCACATGCAATACAAAGACTTACGCGACTTTCTCCAGCAACTAGAGGCCCGCGAACAACTCAAACGCATTCATTTAAGTATCGATCCCAAACTCGAAATGACCGAGATTTGCGACCGCACTTTACGCCGCCAAGGGCCTGCGCTGCTGTTTGAAAACCCCAAAGGCTCTAGCATTCCCGTACTCGGCAATTTATTCGGCACCCCCGAACGAGTGGCTTTAGGCATGGGCGCTGATTCCGTCGAAGCCTTGCGCGACATCGGTCACTTGCTGGCCTTCTTAAAAGAACCCGATCCGCCCAAAGGCATGAAAGACGCTTGGGAAAAACTGCCGATCTTCAAACAAGTGCTGAACATGGCTCCGAAAGTCATCAGCCGCCCCGCTTGCCAAACCCATGTCCTCGATAAAGACGCGGTTGATTTAGAACAACTGCCGATTCAAACCTGCTGGCCTGAAGACGCTGCACCGCTCATCACCTGGGGCTTAGTCGTCACCAAAGGGCCACACAAAGCCCGTCAAAATATGGGCATTTATCGCCAACAAGTCATCGGCAAAAAACGCGTCATCATGCGCTGGTTATCACACCGAGGTGGCGCTTTGGATTTCCGCGAATGGCAACAAGCCCATCCTGGCGAACCCTTTCCCATCACCGTCGCTTTAGGCGCAGACCCTGCCACCATTCTAGCCGCCGTCACCCCCGTGCCCGACACCTTGTCCGAATACGCCTTTGCCGGACTATTACGTGGCGGGCGCACCGAATTAGCTCAATGCCGCTTAAGCGATTTGCAAGTCCCCGCCAGCGCTGAATTTGTCTTAGAAGGCTTTATTTATCCCAATGACACCGCCCCCGAAGGGCCATTTGGCGACCACACCGGGTATTACAACGAAGTCGATACCTTTCCCGTCTTTAGCATCGAAACCATCACTCACCGCGATGATCCGATCTACCACAGCACCTACACGGGTCGTCCACCTGATGAACCCGCCATTTTAGGTGTGGCACTCAATGAAGTCTTTGTCCCCATACTCCAAAAGCAATTCCCTGAAATTATTGATTTTTATCTGCCGCCCGAAGGCTGTTCTTATCGCATGGCCGTGGTCAGCATGAAAAAACAATATCCTGGTCACGCCAAGCGGGTCATGCTTGGTATTTGGTCGTTTTTACGCCAGTTTATGTACACAAAATTCGTCATCGTTACCGATGATGACATCAACGTGCGCGATTGGACGGATGTCATCTGGGCGATGACCACCCGCATGGACCCCGCCCGCGACACCGTGATGATTGAAAACACGCCGATTGATTATCTGGATTTCGCCTCCCCCGTTTCTGGTCTTGGCAGCAAAATGGGGTTTGATGCGACTCACAAATGGCCTGGGGAAACCCAACGCGAATGGGGGCGAACGATTCATCAAGATGCCAGACTGAAACAACGGGTGGATGAAATGTGGCAGGACTTGGGGATTTTCTAAGGAATGAGGCTTTAATTACTGTCTCAATGCAGCATAGGATTTTGCGTATTAGATAAGGCGGCACGACGGGCGCATAGTCGTTCTATGTCACCAAAGTGACAACGCCATCCAGTGCGCAAAAGACAGGCTAAAAGTGACAGTGATTAAGTTCTCATTCCTAGGCTCTGTTGACATTTGGGGCTGATTGGATTTTTAGCCACATTTTTGAGCTGACAAGACGTTTTTTTCGTCGCAATGCATTCCATTGGTAGAAAAAAACAACGCTGTCAGCACGGAAATGGGGCAAAAAGCCGCCAGCCTCCAAATGTCAACAGAGCCTAAGGACAAAGAGGGATTTGTTGATGCGCTTAAATGCTGACTCCATGCGAAGTGGGTTCCAGCATTTCTATAAAGAGAAGTACAATAGGCTTCAACTCCGTATCAACCATGACTGTAGGTACAAAAAAATGAATGATTCCAGCCAATTATATGAGCAAGATTATGCCCGTTGGGCACAAAAACAGATTGAACTCTTACGTTCTGGACGTTTTTCTGACATTGATATAGAACATTTGGTTGAGGAACTGAGAGATATGGGCAAAAGTGAACGCGATGAATTAGAAAATCGTTTAACTATTTTACTGGCACATTTGCTCAAATGGCAGTTTCAATATCAACAACTCTCAGAACGCTGGAAAGAATTTGACGGACGCAGTTGGCGTTATACCATCATTGAGCAACGTGATCGCATTGCGCGACGTTTGCGTAAATCTCCTGGATTAAAATCTAAATTAGACATGATTTTGCCTGAAGCCTATGCTGATGCAATGGTATTGGCAGTTAAAGAAACGGGTTTACCTGAGCAGACATTTCCTCCCCATTGCCCTTATACTCAGGAGGATATTTTAGATAATGATTATTACCCTGTTTCTTAAATAGACACGATTGCTTTGAATAAAGTCCTTTCTTTTGCGAGGGTTTACTTGACTTACCTTACATGCAATGTGAAGTAAACGAAAACATCGTGTTTTTCTCACGCTATACATTTATAGGCTTGCGATAGAGCCAAACCCAAGACTGCCAGTCCTTGAAGGACTGGCAGTCTTAACAACTGATATAATTTTTCTATAGAACCCATTTGAAATTTCAAGAGGCATGAGCCGCGAGGCGCTTTAACATAAGACGAACAAAGCAAAGTTTGAGTTTCTGATGGGCCTTTTTTAAGGTTCTTTCAAAGTTTTTGACAAGCTCGGTAGGTCGCATAAGCGATAGCATCATGCGACATTTAAGGATTCTACAATGACAGATGACGGCGCAAAAAGACGCATCTTATCCGCCCTGCCGTGCTTCATTCGGCTCTTATCATTTGACCGTTCAATATTTACCAATGTCTCTCGTTCCCACGGTCTGAGGCTGTAAAAGAACTCCAAAAATTGGTAATTTTTTCTTCGTAAGCCATTGTTTTTACGTTGTCCAAAATCCAAAAAATGGGGTTCTTTTACAGTCTCTCTCCGTGGGAATGCTGCTTAGGCGCTCTGCGCCTTCTGGCTTACGTGGCCTCTCCAGTGTGTCGCTTCGCGCCACAGCGACGCAGAGCGTCGCAGCCTACATTCCCACGCAGAGCGTCACTGCCATTAAGTTAAGCCAAGGAGCATTGCAAGCCGTTGATTTTATTCCCCTTCCTCGCAGGAGGGGCGTGGAACGTGTCTCGCATCGTTTAAGAGGTGTTCACGGGCTTCCTTGCCCTTAGAACTTCTTAAGTGGGCGCGAGACGCTATTCTGGTGCCCCGACACGTCCGGTATCACCCAGTCACCTCCGCACTGCGCTGCTACGGTACTTCCTTCCCCCATGACTATACGGCGAATACATGTTGTCTTGGCAACCCCAGCGATGCGAACCAAAGACCTTCGCATCGCTGGCGCCACCGTCCAAAATGAC
>JADGEH010000103.1 GCA_016744475.1 Thiotrichales bacterium
ATTTGTCTTTTTTCGCCCCACATTTGTCTTTTTTCGCCCCACATTTGTCTTTTTTCGCCCCACATTTGTCTTTTTTCGCCCCACATTTGTCTTTTTTCGATAGAAAAAATCCTTATTTTTAGCCTAGTTACGGTATCCGAAAACATTTAAAACAATTAAAACATATAAAACAACAACAACGCGCGTAAGTACATAGGCGCGTTCAATAATCTGTTTCCGCCACCAAGATTTTTGTTGTTGTTTTTAATTTTTTTGCAAAAGCAAAAAAGCGAGCGTTCCGCTCGGTGCAACAAGTTCCTTTTCATGGATAAGCATATAAAACCCCAAAAAAGCCCTTCTAAGGGGCTTTAATCGTTTACTTGGTGGCTAAGTACCAAAAACATAAAAAAATGTTGCTATGAGGCTCTAAACCACATTTTTCGACACATTTTTATATTCTCTTTGTCTCAGATTGTTTCAGCACCCAAACTTTCTTGTTTTCTCCAGTAAACAATTATTCCGCTTTCCCCGCCTGCAAACCCCGCAGCGCCGCCAGCTCGCCTTGCAATCTAGCGTTATCCTCACGACTAAACATTGCTGCTTGCTGAGACTCCCTCAACTCAGACTCCAACTGCGCCAGCCGCTTATGGGCATGGTCAAGCTCCGTCTTCAAATCATCCACCCTAAGCCCTGTTTCCTCTGCTTTCGCCTCCGTAGTGGCAAGCTGACGAGACAACGCCTCATTCTCCTTCTGCACCTGCGCTTGTGCGCCTTCTGCCTTCTCCAACGCTTGCAAGGTTTCCGCGTGTTTCACCTGCAACGAATCCAGCTCCGCATTAATCTGCTCTGCCAGCTCCACCACCTCCTGCCTTGAGTTCTCCATCTGAGACCGTGCCTGCTCAATGGCTTCTCTTTCACTCACCAGCTTAGCGTTGGCTTTCTCCATCGCCAGCGCCCACAGCTCACGCCCCAGCTCCCCGATGCGCTCGGCAACACTCTCAGGCACAGGCTCTACCACCTCAGCCTGTTTCACCGTCTGCTTATCCCGCCACTCAGACATGGCATCAGAAATCGTGGTAAAACTCCCACCGCCTAACGCCTTCCTCACATTATTCAAAGTTGCTGATTGACCCTCAGCTACAAGCTGGTCAGCCACCTCAAACACACGTTCCCTAGTCAAAGCCATTGCCTAACCTCCCGATAAAAGAAATATAATAATATGTAGTATACTACTACAACATACTACAAAAAACACACAAAACACCGCTTTCACCCCATAAAATCAACACCTAAAGCCCTACCCTTCCAATACAAACAGCAACACCCCAGCCCCAACCTTAGCCCCAACCTTTTACAACCACATGGCATCAAAACCCAGACCCCCAGCCCAAAACACCGCCTCAAAACCACCCCTGCCTTTTTTCTTTCCCCAGCAAAAAAACCGCAAAACCACAACCCACCAAACCCACAGCGCCAGAAAACCCCAAGCCCCAAACCGAGACAAAAACCGAGTCTTGACAGGCTCAAAAAAATCGCTATAAATCACCCCCAACACCCCGTGCTCTGCACGGATTGCAAGTTTGCCTTTACGTTACGCGAGAGTGGCGGCGAAGCCCCCACAGCTCCCGTCGTAAAGGCGAAACTTGCTCAGGGGCTAACCCCTAAGAACCCCATTGGGGGAAGCCCCCCAAACCCCCTGAGCGGCAAAAACCAAGCTCGGCGGAAACGCGGAAATTGACCATCCCAAGGACTACAAAATCCTCCAAGGACAAAATCCGCAGCAGCTAAAAATAACCAACTGCCGAAGGCAGCAAAAAACACCAGGGCGAAAACGCCCCCTAATTTACTTTGAAAAAAGAAAAGCCATGACCCCACCCAACGACAACGACAAAATCCGCAAAGCGGAAACCCAAGCCAGCGAACCCAGCAAAGCTGGCAAAGCCCAACCAGAACAAACTACCCAAGCCAAGACAGACGAACAAAAAAAAGCCCAGCACCGCGCCTACATGCGGAACTACCGCGAAAACAACAAACCCACAACCAAACGAGTCAGCGTCACCCTAACCCGCGACGAATACACCCAACTCAAAAAAAACGCCCAAGCGCACAAAACCACCCCCACCAAACAGCTCAAAGACCTCGCCTTTGCCTCACTCGACCAACAAACCCACTACCCCGCAGAAACCCAAGCAGCCCTAAAAGAACTCGTCCACATCCTCCGAGGCGTAGGCAACAACATCAACCAAATCGCCCGCTACTCCAACACCGTCAAAAAAGCATGGAATGAAGACAAAGCCCTACAACACCTCATAGAACTCGAACAACACATCCAAAACTTCCTAAAAGAAAAACTATGATTATAAAATCCACTGCCAGAAAAAAACCCAGCTTCCGCCAGCTTATCGAATACATGGAAAAAGAAGACGGCGAAAGACTGCTCTACCACAACCTCTATGCCACCGAACAAACCCCCACAGAACAGCTTATTAACCAATTTGAAACCAACGCCCAACGACTGCCCAAACGCAAAAACGGCAACTACCTCTACCACGAAATCATCAGCTTTGAAAAAACTGACGACATAAAAGAAAAACAACTCAACGACATTGCCTATGAACTTGCCACCCTCTACCTAGAAGAACGCAGCAAAAATCAACTCGCTTTTAGTGTCATGCACAAAGACACCGACCATCTACACCTACACTTCTGCATCAGTGCCAACGAACTCGGCGAAAAAAAACGAGTCAGACTCTCCAAAGCCCAATTTGCACAAATACAAAAAAACCTCGAAAACTACGTTCTGACCAACTACCCAGAACTCAACCAATCAAAAATCTACACCAAAGAAAAAGAACCACAAAAACTCAAAACCACAGACCGCGAACAATCCCTAAAAAAACGCACAAAACAAGCCAGCCGCAAAGAACAACTCAAAACCCAACTACACGGTATCTTTGAACAAGCCAACACCCAACAAGAACTCATAGAAATCCTACAAAAAAACGGCTTTTCTCTCTACACACGCGGCAAAGCCGTAGGTGTCATCAAAGACCAAAAAAAATACCGCCTCAAAACCCTTGGACTCCTGCCCCACTACCAAGCCACCAACGAAAGACTGGCAGCCCTAGAAACTGAAAAAGAAAAGAAACCAGAAGCCACACCAGAAACTCAAGAAAAAGAAGAAAAACAGCCAGAAAAAGCCCAATCAGAACCCGAAACCACAAAAGAAAACCAACAACCAGAGGAAGAACGCCAATACACCAAACCAACCCCAGAACCAGAGCCAGAGAAAACCGAACCCAAACAAACAACCGCAGCGCCCGAACCAGAAGCCAAAGCCCCAAACAACGAACCACGCCAACAGCGCCAGCACCGCGAACGTCCCAGCGCACCCCATCGCCAAGACCAAGCCCCAGCTCAAGAACAAACACAACCCGCAGCCCCAGAGCCAGAGCCAGAGCCAGAGCCAGAAAATCAAACCGCCAAGCCCAAAGCCATAGCCAAAGCAGCCCACGCCCCAAACGCAGCAAAACTGCCCAGCCAAACAAAACCAGAGCTGCACAGCAGCAACAAAACGCACGATTAGACGAACTCGACCAACTCAGCCAAACCCACGCCCAAGCTCAGGCGAGAGAACAACAAGCTGAACAAAACCAAGCCCCAGAGAAACCACAAGAAGAGAAAAAAACCAGCAGACCGCAGCGCCAACGGTCGGAGACCAACACACGCCAAAAAACACCCAAACCCAGCGAAGCCAAACCAAGCCAACAACGCCCAGCACCACCGCAGAAGCCCAAAAAAGAAAAGGTCAAAGACAAAAAGTTAGACGACCTCGACCGCATGAGCCGCCAACACCACAAAGACCGCGACAAAGAACGCTGATTAGCTCCTAAGCCAAAAACCATGAACACCCAACAAGCCAAACAAATCCCACTACTGGAAGTCATGCAACGGCTGGGCTACAAACCCAGCAAAACCCGCGAGGGTGAAATCTGGTACACCAGCCCGTTTAGAGACGAAAAAACGCCGTCTTTCAAAATCAACACCCACAAAAACACTTGGTACGACTTCGGACAAGGCGAAGGTGGCACAATCATTGACCTCTTCATGCAGCTCTACAACGACACCAGCGTAGCCGCAGCACTCGAAAAAATAGCCACCATGCACACAGACCACCTACCCACACCCAACCCCGCACAAATAGCACCAACCAGCAAAAAAAACCCGCTCGCGGTCAAAACCCCAGTGATACACAGCATCAAAGAAATTAAACACCGCTCACTGATAAACTACCTCAACAGCCGAGCCATCGACGCAGACCTAGCTCGACTCTACATGAGCGAAATACACTACCAGCTCGGCGACAAACACTACTTTGCCCTCGGACAAAGCCACCAAAACGGCGGCTTTGAACTGCGCAACCCCTACTTCAAAGGTAGCATCGGCAACAAAACCATCAGCTACTTTCCCTGACAAGCCAAAAATAAAAGAGTCGCAATATTCGAGTGATTCTTCGACTTCCTCTCACTCATGACCCTACACCGCCAACACCAACCGCCGCACGATGTCATCATACTCAACTCAACAGGACAGCTCGGCAAAGCCATAGACAGCATCAAAGCCAAAGACTACAACGAAATACACAGCTATTTCGACAACGACAGCGCAGGCGAAAAAGCCTTTGCCAAACTCCGCGAACAACTCAAAGACAAAGCCCTATTCGACTACCGAGAAAGCTACTGTCCCCACAACGACCTCAACGCCTACCTGATAGCCCAACGAGAACAACAACGCCAACAACACGCCCAAGCCAAAAGCCGCGAGCTGGCTTTATCTCTGGAATTGAAACAAACATAGATTTATCCGCAGATGCCGCAGATATGCGCAGATACTATTTTTGCTTTACCCTAAACCCGCTTTAGCCTATGGAATATGTGATAATTTTCGCCCTATGAATCTTCCTAGCCTGCTTAATCATCCTCTGACCCAAGCCCGTCTTTTATGGGTGCATCGAAGCCATGAAAAAAACCACCAACAACATCTTTGACCCCGCCGCCTACGTGCTTAAGCACGGCGCTCGTGCGCTGTTTCCTGAAGTGTTTGGACTCGGAAAAACCAACGCCAAACTGATGAGTGGCTGGGAACAGCGCCGCTTATTCAAAAGCAGCCATCAAGGCATTGTGCTTAATGGTGCAAACCAACGCCTGACAGAAAACGACTCATTCAGAAACCTAGCCGTCATCGCCAGCACGGGATGGGGAAAGACCAGCGGCTACATCATTCCCAACATCCTCTACCAAAGCAAAGGCTCAATGGTCATCACTGACCCATCAGGCGCACTCTATCAACAAACCTCTGGCAGCTTGCAACGTAGAGGTTACAACATCAAAGTCCTAAACCCGCTCGACCTTGCCCACTCCATCCGCTTCAATCCGTTTTCCAACCTCAACAGCTACTCCGAAGTAGACGAAGTGGCGCACATACTAGTAAACACCGCCAACCCCGACAGCAAAGACCCATTCTGGAACAATGGCGCAGAAACTATTATTGCCACCCTTGCCCGAGTGCTGAGAAAACACCCCAAAGGCTACAAATACGCCAACGCCGCCAACATCCTGCACCTACTCAACCACTTTGAAGACGGCACACCCCTCAACCCGCTTATCAGCAAATACGCCGACCAGCAAACCTATGCCCAATACAAAGGCTTTATCAGCAGCGCCCCCAACACCATGCAAGGACTGCTAACCACCGCAAAAGTCAGCCTCAAAGCCTTTGCCGACCCTGATATAGCCAGCTTAACCGCCTACACCGACTTCAAATTTGACGAACTCAGAGAGCAAAAAACCGCCCTGTATCTCATCTTTCCACAAAACAGACTCTCCTATTACTCATTCCTCATGAATGTGTTCTATACAAAGCTGTTTCACTACTGCCTAGACAATGCCAAATTCAATCAAAACAGCTTGCCCATCTACTTCTTTCTTAATGAGTTTGGACACCTCAGTATTCCCCACTTCTCCAGCATCATCACCACCACACGCCAGAGAAGAATATCCATCTCCATCATCCTGCAAAGCATCAGCCAGCTAGAAGCCAAATATGGCAAAAGCGATGCACACACCATCCTGCACGGTGGCGTAGCCTCCAGAATCTTCTCCCCAGGACTCGACACCGCTACCAACCAAATGCTGGCGCAAACCCTCGGCACAAAACGCCAAGAAATCAGAACCTCAGAAGATGACCTCCAAGTACGAGACGACCCCATACTTGAGGCTTACCAAATCCGCACCCTGCAAGACCGCGAAGCCCTGCTACTAATGGCAAACAAAAAGCCCGTGAAACTCAATATCACAAGACACTTTGAAAACCGAGTACTGCTGAAAGAAACAAAAAGACAAGCCGCCCAGCTACCCATGCCGCAGCGCTACAAACTTGAACTCATCAAATTGGAAAGAAACAGCAAGCCCAGAACAGGCAACAAAAGCCGCAGCCGATGAGTGAAGGAACTTGAGCCAGAAGACGAGATAGAGGCAGAAATCGAAGCGGAAACAGCGCCAGAACAATAAGCAGAAATCAATTGTCCGTACAGCGCACGGATAATTGATTGAGTCAACAAACCAAGACAGGTTTTATAATCGAACCAAGGCACACAGAGACAAAAACAGGGAGCAAACCATGATAGATTTTTTCGGCATATTCCACACCCTCGGTGCACTGTTTTCCAGTAGCTCGCAAAACTACGAAGAGGGACAAGGGATGACTCAGCGACCATCAAGCCCCAGCCAAGGAGGAAACAACACCAATATCAGAATCAATATCAACAACAACCAGCAGAAATACAAAAAACGTAAAAGGCAGGAACAAGAACGGGTGGCAGAGCTGGATAGGCAGACACAACAAGCCAGCCCATCGAGGCAGCGATAAAGCGCTCAAAATCTATCAATTAAGTCTTGGTTGCTCATATTTTTAGATGCTAAAAACATCTTAATTGTTTGATGTTTTAAGTATTAAAAATATTGCAATCCTAATAAGTGTTATAACTGTTTTAATAGCGGAAAATCATATAAAAAATACAAGGAACGTAGAAAATGATAGCGCCCTATATCATTATGGGACTACTGGGATTATTAGCTCTAATGCTTGCCTCCCATGCCCTCGGCTTCATTCTCTGGAAGCTCCACAAGCTCTTTTTCTTGATTAACTGGCTGCTGTGGGTTGCCTACAATCCGATGCGGTTTTTTTGGAAAAAGAAAAACTCCAGCTTTCCTTATGCCTCATTCAGATTCTTTCAATTTACCCTGATTTTGCCGCTGTACTGGATTTTCATTCATGCGCTGACAACCCCGCTGCGCATCATTAACGCCCTATATAACGTGTCTCGCATCGTTTAAGAGGTGTTCACGGGCTTCCTTGCCCTTAGAACTTCTTAAGTGGGCGCGAGACGCTATTCTGGTGCCCCGACACGTCCGGTATCACCCAGTCACCTCCGCACTGCGCTGCTACGGTACTTCCTTCCCCCATGACTATACGGCGAATACATTTTGTCTTGGCAACCCCAGCGATGCGAACCAAAGACCTTCGCATCGCTGGCGCCACCGTCCAAAATGACGCCTTGTCGCGGGCTACTCGACCCCGGCTGCGCCTCTCCCTGTCTCGCAGCGTTTGATGTGCTGCTGTATTGGTCAGTGATGCTCAATGACAGCTTACAAGAGCTGTTTAACCCCAAAATAGGCACATACAAACACCAACGCGGTGCAAGGTATGTGTGGCACTGGCTGTACGCTTTCCCCTATCGTTTTATGTGGTTTGTCTGGAAAAGTCTCATGAGCATTTTAGACAGCGCCTTGATGCTCGGCATCTCGATTGTATTTCCGACCTTTACACTATTTCACGGGACACGTTTCGAGGGCGCACTCCACAACATCGCCCAAAAAGGCACTTGGATAGTCGGAGGCGGTAACTATGCAGGCACAGGTATTTACTTTGGCATCGAAAAACGTGTAGCCTCACACTATGCGGACAGCAACGACAAGGGCATTATCGTTGCCCGTGTCACGCCAACCTTTACCCGCAATCTGGCAACATTGCCCAAAGACCAGCGCCACAAGGTCGGCAAATTTGATGAGAGCCTAACCAGAGACATCCCCCGCTTTTGGAGTACCGCCGAACACTGGCGAGATGATGATAATGGCTGGTGGGAATACTGCCTACTGCAAAGAAAAGGCAGAGGCACAGAGGTTAAATCATGGCGTATTCGCCCTGTGGTGCTGCTAAGAGTGACCCAAGGCAAAGACAAGCCCCATCGACTGTGGGGCGGTATGTCGCATTATAGCTATATGCCCACAGCTTGGTTTTTTGGATTGTTGAGTTGGTTTATCATTGGGACGCTATTAGGAAATAACTGAAGAGAAACAACATGCTGCTAAATATGGCGATAGCCGATGCTTACGGCGCTGGTTTTGAGTTCCAATCCTACGAGCGCATCAAAAAATACAACACAGCTCAAGGCTACGTGAACCACTCAGACAGCCGCTTGCCTTTGGGACATTACACCGATGATACCCAAATGGCTTTAGCACTGGCAGAGCTGATGCTATCAGGCAAAGACTGGACACCCGAAAACATCGCACAAGCGTTTGTGGACACTTTCCACCGCGACCCAAGAAAAGGCTATGCCAGAGGCTTTTACAACTTCCTGCAGAAAACCAAAAGCGGCGCTGATTTTCTAAAGCACATTAAGCCCGACAGCGAAAAGAGCGGTGCAGCCATGCGCAGCGCCCCGCTCGGACTTTTTTCTGATATTCAAGAAGTCATCGAACGCTGCGAGACAGGGAGAGGCGCAGCCGGGGTCGAGTAGCCCGCGACAAGGCGTCATTTTGGACGGTGGCGCAAGCGATGCGAAGGTCTTTGGTTCGCATCGCTGGGGTTGCCAAGACAAAATGTATTCGCCGTATAGTCATGGGGGAAGGAAGTACCGTAGCAGCGCAGTGCGGAGGTGACTGGGTGATACCGGACGTGTCGGGGCACCAGAATAGCGTCTCGCGCCAACTTAAGAAGTTCTAAGGGCAAGGAAGCCCGTGAACACCTCTTAAACGATGCGAGACACGTTAAAACCACTATACAAGCCAAAACCACCCACAACACACAAGCAGGCATTAACTCAGCCCTTGCTGTTGCACTCGCTGCTCATTATTTCACTTATAATTTAGGTGGTAAAGCCGATTTAGCCGACTTTCTGACTTCCCACATACAAGACGATTGGGCAACCGACTGGCAAGGAGAGGTCAGCGTATTAGGGATGGACTGCGCCAAGGCAGCGATTAGCGCCGTGTGCTCCAGTTCTACACTTACAGAGCTACTGATTAAGTGCGTGGGTTTCACAGGCGATACTGACACTGTGGCTTGTATTGCTTGTGGTATAGCCTCGAATTGCCAAGAAATAGAAAATGATTTTTCAGAAGGGCTATATAACGGTTTGGAAAATGGAGAGTATGGGAGAGATTATTTAATAGAAATAGATAGGCACTTAAAAGAATTTCAAGCTTTAGAAACGACTTGACTTTTTTTTATTATTTATATAAAGTCAGCTCTGGCTAATTTTTTTAGCCATAAACCGTGTAGGCACATACTCTGTAATAGTAGTGCCTATTACAGAGCAGTGCATACATACCTCATTTTTAATAAAGCAATAGAGAGGTAATGTTATGAATTGCTTTAATATCATAGACTTAAAATTAAACAATAATCATATAGTAATTAAAAGTAGAGACGCATTAACTCACTACTTCATAATAATTACTATTGCAGCTATTATTTTAATGATTTAAGTTTTAACCTACTTAAACCGCACTTAACTTGGCAGAGTTTTGTGTGGTTTTTTTTTGCCTGTATATCTAGGCATGGTCTGTAGTATACCTCAAAGTGTTATCAAAGTGATAACACTTTTTTCATTACTTTTTTGTAATTTTTATTTAAGGCATTGATTACAATGGAATTTTAAAATCTAAAAAACACTTGACACGGTGTTTTTCAAGAAATTTACAACTCATAAGTGAATTATAAACTGTTGTTTTTCAAGTTTTATTTTTTTCATCTATTGATAACATATTCATCTATTCTAGATGACGGTTCATTGCTTTCAGATGATTAAATCAAAAAGCCCCGCTGAAGTCCCATCAGTCGGGCTTTTTTAATACACCTATAAAAATCAATCCGCTATTTTTCAAAATAAGGCGCAGTGCTACCACCGTGCTACTTGAGTCTAAATTATGCCTCTCGAAATAGCTGCAAAAATCCAGACGGATTGAATATGCGTGTATCAATCAGTTTTTGCGCTTCTGAAAAATCTTTGTCCCCCGTGATAAAAACATCAGCGCAGGATGCTTTTGCACACTCTAAAAATTTTGCGTCTTTACGGTCTCTAGGAAAATCAATCTGAATATCTGGGACAATGATATTTACAGAATCATTCAGTAACTTGCTCCAGTGCTGAACCAGTGGTGCTGGAAACCTGAATTTCTTGCGTCTTAACACCTCTTGGTATTCTTGCATAATGCTAGGGGAAGCAAACCATTCCCATTCAGCTTGTTCAAGCACCCATAAAATAGCATTTTCAGGCTGTCCATCTTTGAGCAGAGCAGAAATAAGGACGTTAGTATCAATTAGGATTTTCATTGCCCGTTACGATAAGCCTCTATTTCAGCTTGAATTTCGGCTTCTGTGATGGTGTGTGCTTGTGGCAATGCTTGAGTTTCCTTTAATAAAGTTCTCCATCGGGTCATTTTATCTTGCCGCATTTTTTCGCTTTTTCCCTCATCAGGCAAAATTACCATAAGTTTTGCGTGGTTTCCAAACCAGTGTTTGCACGAAGCAGGTAATCGAGCATTGATAACTTCACCGTTATCATTGATGTCCACTTCCATTTCAATCGCCTGCATATTTTTTCTCCGATTTAACAATATCTTGACTTTATAGCTTTTTGAATATGCTAATAGAGTGCTATCTATCTGCCTTTATTCAGTCGGCAAACCTTGTTTTTTGAGTTCAGCATCGAGGCTGGCAAGTACCTTTTCCAGCAAGAAATGATGCTTGCTGACTTTTGGCACAGTATTTTTAGCCAGATACTCTAGCTTTTTAGCATAGCTTTCTGGCAGCTTCACATTAACCACTTTTATCGTTGAGTGACTTGCCCCTTGCCAAGGGTATTTTGGTGTGTCTGTTTTTTGTTCCGCCCCTTGAAGAAATTCTTCAAATCTTTTTTCATCTGTAGCGGCATCTGATGCAGAGGATGGTTTTTTCTTCATAGTCATCTCCAGAGATTAAAAATATATCCTTAGAATATCAATAAAGTATTCTTCATATACAAAATCAGTATCTTTTTAGCATTAAAAAAATACTTTTTTAATGTATATTAAATATCTTATTGATACTGACTTAATATGTAACTTTTTGAAAAATATGCGAGTAAAGCGTATTTATTTCATCGATTGCTTTTTTATCTTTTGTTGCGAATTCAAAAACAGCTTGTCCCTCACCCGCCGATTTACGAAACGTAATACGGTCTCGAATAACAATGTCTGAAAAACACAGATGTTCAGAATCCAATACAAAATTTTTGGCTTCTTCTGTCTCCTTAACACTGGGATTTGTAGAGGCTCGGTTAATCACAATAAAGGCTTCAATATCTGGATTCAGTGCTTGAGTTTGAGCAACGAGGGTATCCATCTGGTCAAGTGTCCACACATCATACTGAGAAGCCTGAACAGGAATATAGAGCTTATCCGCTATAACCATACTGGCTCGAAGTTCAATACTATCTTTCCCCCCCGCATCTATAAAAATATCTTCATATCTTGTTTTTAGGTCTTGAATATCACGAGCAAGATTTTTCCCAAATTTCTGAATACAGGTTATCCGAGGGGTATGTCCTTCTTCATCTCGACTTTCCGCCCAACTACTCGAACTCCCTTGCTTATCCGTGTCTACTAAAAGTGTGTCTTTTCCATTCGTGGCATGGAGAGCCACTAGATTTGTGGCAAGGGTAGTTTTTCCTGTACCGCCTTTTTCGCCACCAATAAGAATAATCATGCTGATGTCTCACAGAAAAAAATAGAGTGAATATCTAAAAGATATTATAAAAATATTTTTAAAATATCAAAAAACACTATAAAAGTATATTTACAGTGTTTTATATATATATTTTAAGTATTAAAAAAGTATCTTTTTAAGACTTATATGGTATTAATTTTAATTTCAAAAATATGACATTTTTATATCTAAATACTATTTTTTAAGTATTAGATTTATGTCTAACAAGTATTTTTATAGTATAAAAAAGATATTTTTTAAGTATTTATTTAATACTAAACAAAAAGCTCGTGTTTTTTTAGGACATACAGGCTTTTATGGTAATTGATACCACGTTCCCCGCCCTTTCCCACAGCGCACCAAATACCCCGCAGCGGTTAAATCGCTTAAACGCTTTTTAATGGTAGAGCGTGGTTTTTGAGTTATTTTTTCAGCTTCTCGTGTGGTAATACGCTCTTTTTCACGTACATGCTCCAACATCAAAAGTGATTCTTCGGGCAGATATGTCCTTGCTTGCTCAATGTCTATTTTGGCAGCGAGTTTGTCTTTTTGTGCTTTCAGGGATTGCAGAAAAAAACGTAGCCAGGGCGACCAGTGTGGGTCTTCTTTATCTAAAGTGTTTTGTGTTTGGCGCAAGGCTAAATAGTAACCTTCTTTGTTCTGCTCAATCACTTGTTCTAAAGAGCTATAAGGCACATACAGGTAATTGGCTTTTAATAAAAGCAGCGTAGTCAGCACACGAGACAAGCGACCGTTACCATCTTGGAAGGGATGAATACGCAGGAAAACCACCACAAATACAGCAATAATCAGCAGCGGATGCAAGCTTTTATCAGCCAGTGATTCTCGTGTCCAATGGATAAGCTCTGTCATCTGGAACGGTGTATCAAAGGGACTGGTGGTGTGAAAAATAATACCTAAACTTTTACCGTCAACATCGAAGGCTTCTACATGATTATCCAGTGTCTTATAACGCCCTCGATGTCGCTCATCTTTTTTGGAATATTGCAGCAATAAGCTGTGAAGCTGCTTAATGTAATTCTCGGTCAACTGAATGTCTGCATGGCTGGAGAAAATCAGCTCCATGACTTCAGCATAGCCAGCCACTTCTTGCTCATCACGAGAGGTAAAAGATTTTTGCTGAATATGACTCAGCAAGGCTTCTACTTCTGCATCGCTGAGTCTTGCCCCTTCAATGCGGGTCGATGAGCCAATACTCTCGATGGTGGCAATCTTTCTTAAACGGGTGAGCTTTTCAGGGGAAAGGCTTTGCATAACTCGCCAGCTCCCTCGAAATTCATCTATTTCTGAGATAAGGTTGAGAATGTCAGGCGTGATGTGTAGAGAATGGGTTTTCATGTCTGTTTATAGAGCCAAAATGAGCCAAGAATAGCCGCATTTATCCATAAACGAAAGAGTTATTGCTCTGGCATTTTTTCAATGCCTATAAACGATAAAACCTACATCTAAAATAGATGGATAATGACTGATACACGTACTGAATGAACGGGGCAACCGTTACTAACATGCTTAATAAGAAATTTCTTTGTGATACAAACATTTTATTGAGCTTAAAATATAAATACAATATATTTTAGACATTAAAAAAGTATCTTTTGCATATTTATTTAATATCTATTTTAAGTCCGTACCTATGTGTATCCCCTCGTTTTCCTCATCCTACTAAACCTCAGTATCCGCTTTTAGCCTCCGAGAAAGCCCGACCTTGAGACAATCAACCATGATGAATCAATGATACAACGCCGTTTTTAGGCGTATTTTTTTATGGTCTTTTTGTCGGAATTAAAAATACGCTCTAAAAAATGCTGCTATCAAATCTTTTTTTGAAAATATTTTCCTGCTGAACATCAGGCGTAAAGGTGATTGTTCAGCAAAAACAGTATCCAATTTTTTTAAAAAAAGCTGTCATTTGATTTTCAAAGGAAGTATTTGACAGCTTGCATCAGCGTTGTGTATTCATCCATGAGATTTATTTTCTCATTTTTTATTCTTAATTTTCTTCATTATGCGTAGCGTGAAAAATGAAGTGCCACAGCTCCAAAAATACTTTTGTCCGTTTGGTTATCTGGATTTGAAAAGGGCTTGCTTGATTGGGGAGGCTATCTGACTGTACGAGCATGACTTGTTCGAGATTATCGAAGAGTTCAGAGAATCAGTAGGCTATATCGATTATGAAGACATAGACCCTGTGTACTGCATTCTTGACCATGTTTTGCAGATGTCGAGAAATGCTATTGAAGAGCTGACAGGCTATGACTTTATCAATGACTTTTCAGGCATTGGGACAGAGATATACACCTACTGAAATTACATGTGCAGCAGTTACGACTACTGAGAGGAGGCACTGCAAGAACTAAAAGAGAAGGTTTTGCCATACTTTGAGAAGCTATCAGAGAGTGACTATTTCCGTTACTTCTTTGAGGAGCTTGATATTAGGGCTGAGTAAGCTTTTTTTTTGTTGAAAAGCATAGAGATAGAATTTCTATCCCAACGATAAAAAATATTAAAAGAGTAATAAATAAACATTAAATTAATACTTAAACAATATTTATTATATACTTATAAAGTATAAGTTATATGCAATATAGATATTAAATAGATACTTTTTTAATATCTATTTAATTTTATTAAAAGGCAAACTATTTTGAAAGTCTGCGGATAATATCTTCTTCACTGGGCAGATATTTACTAATGCTTTCAGGTAGGTCTTTATATTGGAATGAGGCAACGCCTATTGGTTTTTTCTTGTCATGCAAGGCGTACTCAACAACGGTTTTATCTTTTTTCTGACAAATGATATAGCAAAATTACATCAGTTGTTAAGACTGCCAGTCCTTCAAGGACTGGCAGTCTTGAGTTTGACTCTATCGCAAGCCTATAAATGATGTACTTTAGCTATAATGCCTACAGATGGGTTTTCATGCGACTTTCTTACGTCCTTATCCAGCGCCGTCAGATAGAACTCAATTTGTCCCAAATGTTCGGGCTTAAACTCCCCCCGCTTCAGCTCAATAGCTACTAAAGATTGCAGCTCTCGATGGTAAAAAAGCAGGTCAATAAAGAAGTCTTTTTCCCCCACTGAGAGCTTGTATTGCCGCCCCACAAAAGAGAACTCCCCGCCCATTTCAGACAGAAACTTGCAGATATTATCCACAAGGGCTTGCTCCAGCTCTTGCTCGATAAAATCGTCTCTCAGGTTTAGAAAGCTCAGGTTGTACTCGTCTTTGAAATCCCAGTGAACCTTGCTTAAATGCTGTTCGCTGAGGGTATCGGGAAAGTTGTTGATATGTTCCAGATAATTTTGATACTCATCCTGCTTTATTTTGTCTTCGAGGAAACGTTTGCTCCAGCCTTCCCGCTGCGTCATAAGCAAATAAAATTTTCGTGCTTCTGATTCTTTTATCTTTTGAAAAATAAGGAAATTATGACTCCAAGGAATTTCTGACACCAGTGGTGTCAGATTTGGATAATCTTGATATGCAAGGTAAAAAGCTCTCATTCTAAAAAGGTTTCTCTCACCAAACCCTGAAACACCAGGAAACTCGGCTTGCAGGTCTTTAGCAAGGCGTTCGACCGTAGATTTTCCCCACTCTTCTTTTTCCTGCTTTAAGGCAATCACCTTGCCCAAATCCCAGTACAAGGCTATCAGTTCCTTGTTTGCTTGGTGAAAAGCCTTGTGCTGGGCTTGATAGACTCGCTTTTTGATAAGCAGCAAGTCATTTTCGTAGGTTTCGAGACTATCCATATTTATAATTTTTTAGCTAAATTAAGTATTTGCATTGGTGCAATTTTGTCCTATTATCTATGAGTTTGCCTTGATATAAGCCTCTTCTTCGTCAGCATACCCTTCTTGAGACTTAACAAGAAAATTTATATCTTCTTGAATAGCACCGCTGGTAATATTTTTAATCATTTTCTGAATAAATGGCTTACCCTCATATGCAGCCCGTATATCCTCTAATAGTTCTTGCTTTTGTTCCTCGCTCAAACTAGATAAATAAGCCTCTTTTTTACTCTTCAAAAAGGCTTTAGATAACGAAATTCTTTTTTCTTCAATAGCTTCTAATTTTTTCTGCTCCATTTTTTCTTTTTTTAGCCTTTCTTGTTCTTCTTGTTTTTTCCGCTCTGCTTCAGTTGGCACACCTGCTTTAGCTTTCAATAAGCCTATAATATAACCATCATCATTACCGCGTATCTTACCAGCCTTTTTATCTCGTTTGAAAATTTGCAGTGTACGTTCTAAGGCTTCTTCTCCATCCTCTTTAAGATATGGAAGTGTGATATGCTGCTTTATTCCTAATTCTTCAAAATTAGATATTACTTGAGATAAGTCATTAATTGCATCAATTATATTTTTTGTTGTGTCTTGTCTTATTATAAAAAACCTAAGTGAGCATACCTTTCTTCCAATTTTCTCTTCTTCCAACTTGAACGTTAAATCTGATTTGTAACATCCATTACTATCTTTTTTTTCAAATTCTTTTAAGGCTGGTTTAATAACTCTTCTCTTGAAATCTCCATATGAAGGATACTGACTATCTTCTAAATCAAGCATATTTCTAAAAGTAGATAGCCCAACTTCTCTAACTCCAATTTTTTCATACTGCTTAAGAAAAGAATATATTCTTATCGTATAAGTACCTCTGAATTTAATAAGAATATTTAATCTCTGAGTTGTAAAGTTTTCTTTTAATGCTAAAAGGTATGGTTTTAGTTTATTTGAAAATGATAATAAAACAACACCTTCATTATCTCTATATTCTGCATCAGAAATCCAGCCAGTTATTAAATAGTCTTTTCCTCCTTGGTTTATTAGCAACTCTTTTGCCCTTAAACCTCTAAGAACTCCTTTAATCTTACTATAAGAGCCTTTATGGTTTATCCCTATAATAGTATTAAAATCAGATACCTTTATAGCATAGTCCTTAAAGTCTTCATCATCAGGCTCAATCATTGAAATCATCATTAAAACTAATCTTTGCTCATACAAAGTTAGCGAATAACGAGCTTCAATAAGTTTGTTGGACTGCGTAACAAGCTGATTTTTTTTAGGCTCAATCAAAACATGACTCACTCTAAAATTTGGATTAATAATAGTGAGTTACACTATACGCATTAATTTAAAAAGACAAGTTCACTAACTTGTCTTTTTTCGCCCCACATTTGTACATCTATCTTTTTCATCATCACATGGGTTTTATATATTTTTTCTTTGCATTAAATAACTTAGCACTAAAAAAGACAAGTAATTACATTTGTCTTTTTTCGCCCCACATTTGTCTTTTTTCGCCCCACATTTGTCTTTTTTCGCCCCACATTTGTCTTTTTTCGCCCCACATTTGTCTTTTTTCGCCCCACATTTGTCTTTTTTCG
>JADGEH010000104.1 GCA_016744475.1 Thiotrichales bacterium
ACGCGGGTGTTCTTTTGCGCCTCTTGCGCCGTTTGCGTTGTCTTTTAAGGGCTTAAAGCGGATGGCTTGAGTCGTATAAATGATTCATGTTGTCTATATGAAAAATCTATCCATGCCTACATCGCCCCACTTATCCATCATTATTCCCGCTATGAATGAAGCGCATTCACTCGTCTTTTACTTACGTTTATTGCAACGCTATCGTCATGCAGGCTGTGAAATCATTGTGGTCGATGGCGGCAGCCAAGACGCTACGCCCCGTGTGGCGCGTCAGTGGGCAGATGTGGTGTTAAATGCTCCCCGTGGACGCGCCCAGCAAATGAACGCAGGCGCACGGGTGGCACGCGGCGAGGTGTTATTATTTTTACACGCTGACAGCCAATTACCCCCACACGCCGAACGCCTTATCATCCAGGCGTTGCACACCCATGTTTGGGGGCGTTTTAATGTGCGTTTATCGGGTAGCGCGAAGCTTTTGCGCGTGGTGGAAACTTTAATGAATCTGCGTTCTTGTGTGACGGGCATCGCCACGGGCGATCAAGGTATTTTTGTGCCACGTCATCTGTTTCAACGACTGGGCGGTTTTGCCGAACAGCCCTTGATGGAAGATATTGAATTCAGTCGTCGTCTGCGGCGTTATGGTCGTCCGGCCTGTCTTCGCCAACGCTTAATCACTTCTAGCCGTCGCTGGGAACAACAGGGCATTCTGCGCACCATCTGGCTCATGTGGCGACTGCGTTGGCTGTATTTTTGGGGCTATGCAGCAAAAGATTTAAAACGCGATTACAGTGATTTGCGTTAAGCAGAGTATATTCTTTGCACAAAATCGCCTAGAATAGGCTCCCCTCAAAGTAACAAAGCATCTACGCCACTTAAAAATATTTGTAAAATCAGCCTTGTATGAAGTTTTTCATGATACGAAAGACTTCCCCTCCTTCAAGGAGGGGATAGAGGGGTGGTGAACAAAGGCATTCATTCCTTAAAAAAATACTGTAAGGAATATTACTTTTAATCACCACCCCCTCACCCCCTCCTTCGAGGAGGGGGAATAAAATCAACAGTTGTGTAGATACCTTTTTTCAGAGCTGAGGAGCGTTGCATCCCATGAGGATCAGGCTCAGCACACACTTAAACTTTAAGTGTCAAAAAACGGCGCTCACAAACATATCCGGTTTGTGAGTGCCGTTTTTTTTGTGCTCCAAACCTGTTTTTATTGATGATTTTTATTTGGAGACATTATGACTTCACCTGTCACTAACCTTAATCCTGATTACAAAGTAGCCGACATCAACTTAGCTGACTGGGGACGCAAAGAAATCAATATTGCGGAAACCGAAATGCCAGGATTAATGGCTTTACGTAAAGAATACGGCGAATCCAAGCCGCTAAAAGATGCGCGGATTGCAGGTTGCCTGCACATGACCATTCAAACCGCCGTATTAATGGAAACTTTAATCGCTTTAGGGGCAGAAGTGCGCTGGTCTTCTTGCAACATCTTCTCAACCCAAGACCAAGCCGCCGCAGCAATGGCAGCCGTCAATATTCCTACCTTTGCTTGGAAAGGCGAAACCGAAGAAGAATTCTGGTGGTGTATTGAGCAAACCATTTTTGGCCCTAATGGTTGGCGGCCTAACATGATTTTGGATGATGGCGGTGACTTAACCCAAATCATGCACGAGAAATATCAAGATTTACTGAGCGACATCAAAGGTATTTCTGAAGAAACCACCACAGGCGTACATCGTTTATATGAAATGATGAATAAAGGTGAATTGGCTTGCCCTTGCATCAACGTCAATGACTCTGTGACCAAATCTAAATTCGACAACCTGTATGGCTGCCGTGAGTCTTTAGTTGATGGCATCAAACGCGCCACCGACGTAATGGTGGCCGGTAAAGTCGCCGTGGTATGTGGTTATGGCGATGTGGGCAAAGGTTCTGCACAATCTTTACGCGGCTTAGGCGCGACCGTATGGATCACTGAAATTGATCCGATTTGTGCGTTACAAGCGGCGATGGAAGGTTATCGTGTGGTCACAATGGAAGAAGCGGCACCGCTTGCAGACATCGTAGTCACCGCGACGGGCAACCTTGATGTGGTCACGCATGAGCACATGAAAGCCATGAAAAACCAAGCCATCATCTGCAATATCGGTCATTTTGATTCAGAAATTCAAATTGCCTCATTGCGCGATTACACCTGGGAAAACATCAAACCCCAAGTCGATCACGTTATTTTCCCTGACGGCAAGCGCTTGATTGTATTAGCCGAAGGTCGTTTAGTGAACTTAGGTTGTGCCACTGGACATCCTAGTTTTGTCATGTCCAACTCATTCACCAATCAAGTATTGGCACAAATTGAATTGTGGCAAAATCATGATAATTATGAAAAAAATGTGTACATCCTGCCTAAACACCTAGATGAAAAAGTCGCTAAGTTGCATTTAGAACGCATCGGTGTGCATCTCACCCAATTGTCTCCTGAACAAGCGACTTATTTAGGTTTAGAAGTTGATGGGCCTTACAAACCTGAGCATTACCGTTATTAATGATTAAGGTGATGTAGAGGTGTTTTTGCAGCGCTTGAAAACACTCAAGTGCTGTAACATTAGACTTGTTGCAATTGATGAATGCCCCTTGCAACAAGTCTATTCAGTTTATTCCCGCCAATATTCCTCTTGACTCAATGCCTCCGCACATTGCACCTTTCCTTTGGCTCGTCCTATCACTCCAGCACACAACTCTTGCACCATCCAAGCTCCCGCATCTTTTTCTGGTATCGGATAAGGCGCTTCAAAGCCCAATGCACCCGCCGGAACAAAGCCTGCTCGCGGATAATAACCAGGATGTCCCAACACTAAAACCAGTTCTGTACCTGTGGCTTTTAATTGACGCAGACCTTCTTTAATGAGTTGTTGTCCCACGCCTTTGTTTTGAGCACTAGGCGTAACTGCTAATGGAGCCAGAATGTGTACTGATACAGCTTCATTGGTTTGAGTGAGAGTGGCTTTAGTGTAAAGAACATGGCCTATGATTTGATCCGCCTCAACAGCGACTAGAGACAATAAAGGTAAAGCGGTCTTATCCTCAAATAAATTATTCACTAATTGAACTATTTCATCCCCTTCTTCTCCAAAGGCTTGAAGATGTACTTGTTCAATGTGAGCATGATCGGAAACAGTGGAGGGTCTAATGTTCAATGCAACGTCCTTTTTAGTCTAAAACCATAACTTAAAAAAGGCTCATATCAAAGATACGAACCATTTTTAATGAAATGTTGTTTATTTTGAAGTTAAAAAGTACAGCGTGATTTCTTTTTGTAGCTGTTCATCCGATAACCCTGATGCCTCATAATCTTCTAATGCCAAAAACAACTCTGCTCTATCTACTTTTTGATCATTATTAGCATCATATTGGCTTTCAATATCACTGCTACAATTAATTTGTGCGGTAGCTTTATTAATTCTCCCCATGCCATCTTCTAAAGTAATAATGGCAGTTAAGTCTTCAGTGTTGAGAGGAAAACAACTCGGCGGTGTGAAAAAAGCAGTGCGCCCTTCAAAAGACGATAAACTGCCCAATGTGGTTGACCAAGAATAAGGTTCAATACCACCATTAGCGATAAACAATTCTACTTGGTTTTCAGATAACAAGGTGTTTGCAGGATTAACACTGATCTCATCACTGGTGACAATGACCTGAGATTGCGCAATATTACCCGCATCATCGGCGGCAATCACCGCATAACGCCCTACTTTATTAGGGGCTGTATAAGTCACGCTTTGATTGGATTCTTCCTGAAAGGCTCCCGTAGTGGTTTGCCAAGTGACATCACCCACTGCATTCTTTAATTGAAAATCAACACTGTCTCCTAAAGCGATGAACTCAAGAGCCGGGGTTAAACGTAAGCTGGCGGTTATTTGAATACTGGCAGTGGTTTTACGTCCACCGGTGTCTCTAACCGTTAAGGTATCTTGAACGGATAATTCAGGCGCGGTATAAATGACTTGACTCCCTTCTAGGTCTGTTTGCGTGTTGGATAAAGCACCATATTCTGTCGTCCATACATAAGGGCCATAGCCGCCTACAATAGAAAACAATTGAGTGCCTGTACGTCCTACATTGACTTGTGCAGGGGTGAGTTTAAGTTCTTCTGAAATGACATGAATAATCGCTTGCACTGATTGATCTCTTGAGGTTTCAGTCAATATCAAAGAATATTCACCGGTTTTATTAGGGGTTTTATATTTAATTCTTTCTCCCGTCAGACTCGATACAGTGCCATCTATTGGAGCATTCCATTGATACTCACTCCCACCTAAAGCCTGAAAATCACGTTCTTCTCCCAATAACATCACCGCCGTTAAGGGGGCCATGCTTAATTCACCTTGTACATCAATATCAACAGTCACTTGAGAACCCATAGCATCCATCAGGGTTAAGGTATCGTGACCCGTTATCCGTGGCACATACAATACTTGTTTGCCCGTATTAGATGATAAAAGTCCTTGTTCTGTGAGCCAGATATAAGGCGGAAAACCCGCATCAACATTAAACAGTTCTTGTCTTCCTAAAACGATTGAAAGAGGGCCTGTGGGAGATACTACTGGGGTTAAACCGACTTTAATAAACCGAGTTTGAGTTTCTTTAGTTTGATTGTCACGTAAATAGAAAGGATGTTGTCCAAAAATGGGCGGGGCTTGTATATGCCATTGCCGTGTATCATCAGAAGTTGATTGTGCGGTCATGCCCGCTGTAGTCGTGATGGTGAAATCACCTACGCCGCTTTCAATGATGATGTCAATGCCTTCTTGAGGGGTAGCCAGTAAACTGACAAATGGACTGCTGTCTCCTTTGCGCCAAGTGGTAAAAGGCACTTGCTCAGTGAGAATGATTTCATTCACACCTAAACTATGTGAGACATACAATTTGCTATCATTGATAGGTAATAAATACTTAGGGCGTGTACCGCCATTACATTGTGTACCTAATACATCTTCTACCGTCGTATCAATAGGAATTAATTTATCATTGCTTTGATTAGCCGTCCAAACATATCCATTCAAATAAGCCAAATCCATAGGAGTTGATAATAAACTATTATTTTCAGGAATGGTTTTAGTCACCACTAAGGTATTCGTGTTAATAATGCTAACGGTATTAGAATGATGATGAGCCACATAGAGTTTGAGTCCATCAGGAGACGCTGTTAAACCGCTTGAATTACCATCCACGACTATCTGTTTAAGCAAAGTAGGGGGTGTCGTGCTAATGTCATAAGCATCCACGACAGCACCTGATTCAAAACTGACAAACAGTTGATCATTATTGATGAACAGATCATAAATAAGTCGTCCGCTGGTGGATGCGGGAATGGTGCTAATGGCATTGAGCTCTTCATCTAAAACCAAAATATTATCTTGTGCATCTGAAACAAATACTCGTTGCCTATCTTCATGATAAGCCATAGGCCCTAAACCATTATCAGCGACGGTTTTAGAGTCCGTCAGAGAGAACTGTTCAAAATCTCCTTGAATATTGACCATATGTACCTGGCCTGAGAAAAATTCAGAAATATATAAACGTTGTTGTGAAACATTTTGTACCATACCAATTAAGTTATCAGAGCTGATGTTGATCTTACCTACAATACGTTTCTCTGTAGTATCAATGACATTCAAATTACCCACTGCTGTGTCTAATACAAAAACATATTTAGCATCTTCTCTAAGTACCATTGCACCTGGTGCATCCAGCACATAAGGCCCTTCATCAATTAAATTAACACTGCATTCCAAAGCAAAACTATTAGAACATACCAATCCAATCAGTATGACTGAATGCAAATATTTCTGAGCATTAGAATACCCAGAGTAAACAATATTTTTTAAAAATAGCAAACCATTCATCCTGCCTCTCCTCTGTGATGGGAATATCTATCTAATCTGTCAAACATCTTCAGATCAAGCAAATTATAACCTGTTTTTATGCGGTATCTAAAGGGATAAAGAATATCCACAGCGACCTCTATGCACTGTGAAATTGATTTTCTGTCTATTGTCTAGCAAACATAAGAACATTGAGTCTATGAACATGGGGATTCTGTTTTTCTTTTTATGCCGTTCCCACAAATAGATAGCCCACAATGCCTGGAAGCACATACATTCAGTGTGAGCAGCGCTTGCAAACGCATTGAATCTTTACTGTTTTGTCCTTAATATGAAAGCCTTATTCGGATCTATTCGATCATTTCTTTTCACCGCATCATCTATCATCTACCACCATCATGGCTATACTCGAAGTTTTGCATTTTCCTGACAAACGCCTGCGTACTAAGGCTCAACCCATTAAAAACGTGGACGATAACATTCGTCGCATCGTGGATGACATGCTTGACACCATGTACGACGCACCGGGCATTGGGCTGGCGGCAACGCAAGTCAACATTCATCAACGGATTATCGTGATTGATATTTCTGAAGAAAAAAACCAGCCTTTATGCCTCATCAATCCTGAGTTATTAGAAACCCAAGGTCTTGAACAACAAGAAGAAGGGTGTTTGTCGGTTCCAGGTGTGTATGAATCCGTCTCGCGTGCCGAACACATCAAGGTGCGGGCGTTAAATCAACAGGGGGAACCCTTTACCGTAGAGACTGGAGATTTATTAGCCGTGTGTATTCAGCATGAAATGGATCATTTGGACGGTAAATTGTTTGTAGATTACTTATCCCCGTTGAAACGCCAACGCATTAAAGCAAAACTACAAAAAGTCAACAAATAATCCGTATTCACCCCCCTGGCTCCCACATTATCATGCTGGATACCTCCAAACCTAAAAAACGCATCGGAGAATTACTGCTCGATGCAGGCATCATTACTCAAGATCAATTAAAAATTGCCTTGTTGGAGCAGAAGAAAAATCCGCTACAGCTCGGCAAACTATTAGTGCAATTAGGTTTCGTCTCTGAAACCGTGATGCGTGATTTTTTTAGTGAATCCTACCAACAAGAAAGCATCGACCTGGCTAAAATGGTGCTGGATCATGAAGCCGTGGATCGTGTCCCTCAATCTTTAGCCCGCCGCCATAGTTTATTACCCGTCAGTTTTGAAGACAGCACCTTAACCCTCACTGTCGCCATTTCTGACATTTTTAATGTCGTCGCACTGGATCAACTCAATGCGGCTTTAGACAGCAACATTACCGTACATCCCGTGCTGGCGGGCGAGCGAGAAATCCTCAGCGCATTAGACAATGCCTATGGTTTTGATTTATCCCTAGACGGCATATTGCATGAAATTGAAACCGGAGAAGTGGATTACCAAAGCGTTGCGACCCAAGATCAATACAGTCAACCTTTGGTGCGCTTGGTCGATGCGTTATTGACCGATGCCGTCAAGCGCGGCGTCTCTGACATTCACTTTGAACCAGAACAAGGCTTTTTGCGCATTCGTTATCGGCAAGATGGCGTGTTGCAACAAGTGCGCAGCCTGCACAAAAATTATTGGTCAGCGATTGCGGTGCGGATCAAAGTCATGTCAGAAATGAACATTGCCGAAACCCGCATTCCGCAAGATGGACATATCTCATTAACCTTATCCGGGCGACCGATTGATTTTCGTGTTTCCACACAACCCACGGTGTATGGCGAAAACATTGTGCTGCGTATCTTAGATCGAGAAAAAGGCATCGTGCCCTTAGAAAAACTCGGTTTACGCGAAGAAAACCTGCATCTGCTGCAA
The DNA here is from genome assembly GCA_016744475.1 of Thiotrichales bacterium. Lineage (GTDB taxonomy): Bacteria > Pseudomonadota > Gammaproteobacteria > Beggiatoales > Beggiatoaceae > BB31. The sequence goes on from JADGEH010000104.1 coordinate 7,741, forward strand.
CTCATGATGGCGCGACCCGAAGGCATCATCATGGTAACGGGCCCGACAGGCAGCGGCAAAACCACCACCTTGTACTCCATTCTCAACCACTTAAACACCGAAGAACGCAACATCATGACCCTAGAAGACCCAGTGGAATACCATCTGGGCATGGTGCGTCAAACGTCGGTGAATGAAGCCGTAAAACTCGACTTTTCCCACGGCGTGCGTTCTATTTTGCGCCAAGACCCGGACATCATTCTGGTCGGTGAAGTGCGCGATGAAGCCACCGCCGAAATGGCCTTTCGCGCCGCCATGACCGGGCACCAGGTGTACACCACACTGCATACCAACTCAGCCATTGGTGCGGTGCCACGTTTGCTCGATATTGGCGTATTGCCCGACATCATGGCAGACAACATTATCGGCATTATCGGGCAACGCTTGGTGCGCAAGCTCTGTCCTTACTGCAAACAAGTCTATGCCCCCAATGAATTAGAACGTCAATTATTGGGACTCAAGGAAGAGGAAGAAGTAGAAATTTACCGTGCGCAAGGTTGCCCACAATGCAACGAGCGTGGCTACAAAGGACGCATGGCTTTAATGGAAATATTGCGCATGGATGACGCGATGGAAGAACTCATTGCACATCGAGCCAACGTGCATGAACTCAAGCGCAATGCGCTAAAACGCGGATTTGTGCCACTCGCAGAAGATGGTGTGCGGCGTATTTTAGAAGGCAGCACCAGCCTAGACGAGCTGTCGCGTGTGGTAGATTTAACCGGGCGTTTGTAGAACCAGGCTTGAACCCTTCTCGTCTCCATGTGCCTTACGCCATTGTCATTAAGTGAAGCCCAGTAGCATTGCCAGCAGTTAACTTTATTTCCCCTCTTTGAAGGAGGGGAAGTTAATGGCTTAAATCCCAAGTCTTTTTTCGTATAGGCCTTAGAGCCTATACGAAAACGGGATAATCGGCTGCAAACCCACCCTTTTGGCCCGGTTTTCCGCTTTTTTTTGTTAAATAGCGGGCTATTCGCCTTAAAAAACCGAAAAATCTGCCTCAAAATGGCGAATTTTCGCTTCGATTCCCCATCTTCGTATAGGCTCTTAAACTTAAATGGCAGTGATGTATCGTATGAGAATACTGTTTTGACCGTGTTGCAGTCAGTTCTTCCGCGTTTGCACCGCAAAAAACACGCGGTGCAAACCCTATGTGCAAAAGTCTGCTCGTTACACCGTAATTCCTTCTAAAGCCGCTACGGTGTGAATGTCTTTGTCGCCGCGACCGGATAAATTCACAATAATGCTGTGGTCTTTGGGCATATCTGGGGCGAGTTTGCGACAGTATGCGAGGGCGTGACTGGTTTCTAGGGCGGGGATGATACCTTCTAGGCGGGTTAGTTCATGAAAACCTTGCAGGGCTTCGGTGTCGGTGACGGCGACATATTGGGCACGCCCGGAGTCTTTTAACCACGCATGTTCTGGGCCCACGCCGGGGTAATCTAAACCCGCAGAAATCGAGTGGGTGCCTTGAATCAGGCCGTGCTCGTCTTCCATTAAATAGGTGCGATTGCCGTGTAATACGCCGGGTTTGCCTGCGCATAGGGGGGCGGCGTGTTGGCCTGTTTCTAAACCATGTCCGGCGGCTTCTACGCCATACATTTTCACCGCTTTGTCGTCTAAAAACGGATAAAACAGGCCAATGGCGTTGGAGCCGCCGCCTACGCACGCGACTAAGGCATCGGGTAAGCGTCCGGTTTGAGCTTGAATTTGCTGGCGGGCTTCTCGACCGATAATGGCTTGGAAATCGCGCACCATGGCGGGGTAGGGGTGCGGGCCTGCGACTGTGCCAATAATGTAGAAGGTGTTGTCTACGTTAGTCACCCAATCGCGCATGGCTTCGTTGAGAGCATCTTTGAGAGTTTTGGTGCCGGAGGTGACGCTGCGCACTTCTGCGCCGAGTAGGCGCATCCGAAAGACGTTGATGGCTTGACGCTGGATGTCTTCTTCGCCCATGTACACTACGCATTCTAGCCCTAGACGGGCGGCAACGGTGGCGCTGGCTACGCCGTGTTGTCCAGCTCCGGTTTCGGCGATAATGCGAGTTTTGCCCAGACGTTTAGCCAGCAGCGCTTGTCCAATTGTATTATTGACTTTGTGTGCGCCGGTGTGGTTGAGGTCTTCGCGTTTGAGAAAAATTTGCGCGCCACCTAATGTTTGTGACCAACGCTCTGCGTGATAGAGCGGCGAAGGACGACCGACAAAGTGTTGTAGATCGGCATCGAGTTCGGCTTTGAAGGTCGCATCATTTTGATATTGTTCGTAAGCTTGACGCAATTCGTCGAGTGCTTCCATTAGGGTTTCGGAGACGAACATGCCGCCATAAGGGCCAAAATGCCCGCGAGCGTCGGGCATACTGCCGATGATTTTTTCTGACACGCGATAATCCTCGTGGTTGTGCTGATTTTTTGATGGCAAAGCTTGGCATTGTAACGCAGCTCACTGTGCGCACAGAGTGGAAAATGAACGAGAACTTCTCGTTTTTTTCATACTATAGGGAAAATAAATCAGTGATGCGATAGACCTGGCAGGTTTTTGCAACCTGCCAGGTCTTAACCACGATGCTCCAGTACAATTGAAATATTATCCCTATATCTTCATCACGATACGCCAGTACCACTGAAATATATCGGTACTGACCGCAACGCGGTCAAGACGGTATTCCCATGCGGCGAGGCTGTAAAAGAACTCCAAAAATGGGTGATTTTTTCTTCGTAAGCTATTGATTTTACGTTGTCGAAAGTCCCAAAAACGAGGTTCTTTTACAGCCTCGGCGCATGGGAACGAGTTAAAGGGTTTTTAGCCCCAACGGGGCGGCATCCCTATAGCCCAGGGCAACGCCCTGGGTTCGGTCGATGATACCCACCCAGCCCTGAAAGGGCGCAATAAAAGGCGGCATGGCGTTTTATGTCGCCCTTTCTATCCGTTTAACCTAGGGCGTGCTGCCCTAGGCTATAGATATTACGCCCCTTTGGGGCATCACTGCTATTTAGCAAAACCCATATGTTTACTTAAGTGAGGTTTTTAGGCACTTGAGTCTGTTTTCAAGCGTTGAATCGAGCTTTTGCGCATCGAGCCTGACATGAGATTTTCCAGCAAATAGGCTTCGTTTAGTTAAAATACCCTTTCTGCCTTTACATTAGACTTGTTGCAAGTCTATTAAAACAAATAGGATTTCTATGAGTGAATTCGATGGGCGCATCTGGACAGTGCAAGACAATGACGCACTTCATCTGGTCTGCCAAAAACAAACAGTCCGAAGAAAAATTCAAGTCATTAACGAGAAAGGGCGTGAGCAGAGCTTAACGGAAGATAAGTTACAGTGGAATTTATCCAGCAAGGTGCGCACGTTGGCGGAATGGCCTGAGATTTTAGAACAGGTGCAGGCGCAGTTAATTGAGTTACAAGCGGAGGTGGATGTCGAGTTGTTGTGGGAAACAGCAGAGGAAATGGGCACTTCTGATATTGCTGAATTGGCGGAGTTGTTTTTTGGCGATGAGACGAGCGTAGAACATCATATTGCGATCTGGCGTGCGTTGGCGGTGGAGGGTACGTATTTTAAGCGGCGCGGTAAGGTGTGGGAATTACGGGCGGCGGCGCAAATTGAGGAGTTGCGCCAGCATCGCCAACGCGAAGAAGAAAAAGCTCAATTGCAAGCGGTGGCTGAAAATTGGCTGACCGAAGCGGCAAAAGCACAAAAAGCGATTAAGGTGAGTGAAGAGGCGGCACCGTTTGTGGAGCGTTTGGAATGTTGGATGCGCGGCGATAAGGATAAAGATGCGCAAGTGCTGATCGATAAAATCGCCGAGGCGAGTAAGCTTAAACCCCGCGAATTGATTTTTGATATTTTGCAAAAAGCCGGACGCATTCCTGAAGATGCGGATCGTGATGTGATGGTGGCGGGCTTAAAACCTGAATTTTCTCAGGCGATGTTGGAGGCTGCGGCGGCGATTCCGTTGTGGGTGCCTGATCCGGCTAAGACGGTGTATTCGCTGGCGTTTAGTATTGATGATGATGATACCCGCGAAGTAGATGATGCGTTGAATATTGAAGCGGAAGATGAGGGTTGGCGCATTGATATTGGTATTGCTGATCCGGCGTGTGCGATTGTCAAAGGCGATAATTTAGACCGTGAAGCCATGCGACGAGGCACGACGGTGTATTTGCCCACGCAGACTATTTTGATGATTCCGCCACACATTTCGACCCACGTTGCCAGTTTAAATGAGGGCGAGCCGCGTTCTGCCGTGATGATTCAAGTGTGGTTGAATGATGAAGCGCAGGTGAAAGATTTTTCGATTCGCCGTGAAGCAGCGCAAGTGGAGCACCGTTTAAATTATGCGCAAGCGGATCAAGGACTGCTAGACGGTGATGATGATGTGGCGAAGCGCTTGCAAAACTTGGAGCGCTTGACGCAAAAATTATGTGCGCAACGCATGGCTGAAGGCGCTCTGAGTTTTAACCGTCCTGAATATAAAATGCAGGTGAAAAATGGCGAGGTCAGCGTCAACATGGTTGAGCGCCAATCCAGAAGCCGTGCGATGGTGGCGGAGTTGATGATTTTAGCCAATCATTTGGCGGGTAAGTATGCGCAACGCCATCAAGTGCCGTTGATTTTCCGTACTCAAAATGCCCCCGATCAACCGATTTCTTTGGCAGATCAACAAGATTCTGTGCGCTTTCAGAAAGTCCGTAAGCTGCTCAAACCGTCGGCCTTGTCATTACAGCCTGGTACGCATAGCGGCTTGGGTTTAGGCGTGTATACCCAGTTTAGTTCTCCGCTGCGCCGTTTCGCGGATTTGGTCATGCAGCGCCAATTGGACGCGCACTTAAACGGCGAAGAGCTACCTTATGATCAAGAGGAGTTGTTTAAGGTGTTAGCCACCGCTGAGCAAACAGCACGAGCCGCGAAAGGGCTTGAAATTGAAGCTAAAAAACGTTGGTTTGTGGTATATCTGAAACAGCAATGGCAAGGCAAAGCATTGACCGCGCTGGTGTTGGATGCGGTGAAAGGCGGTTATAAAGTGGAGCTACAGCCGTGGGGAGCGGAGGCGTTTATGAGCGGGCCTGGGCATTTGCAGGCAGGTGACAAGGTGACGACGCAGATTGATAAGTTGCGTCCTAAAGCAGGGCAAATTCGCCTGCGCTTTGTGGGCAAAAGTGAGTAGCTCTTGAATCCAAAGAGATATGACTTTAACGACCTTCTGGTTTTTGTGTCGTTACGATGACAAGGCCGGGGAAATTCGTTATAGCTGGGCAGGGTGGGCAAAATCCCATCCCGTCACTACATTAACAACGGGCTTTGCCCACCATTCGATGTTGTAACCTGTCGGCTTAAAATACTAAATTCAATTCCTGCCATGTTGAACCAACTGCCGTGTTTGGGCGTGTAATGCATGTCGAGTTTATCCAAGAGGCATCGTACTTCTTTGGGAAAATTCTAATACCTATAAGTACACTGGCTGACCTCATTCCTTATAAGTGGCATATCAAATCCCTTCTTTCTAAACCTGACCTTATCAGCATAGCCCTTCTCATTTTTGGGTGTATAAAAACACAGCAAAATGATTGAGCCAAAAACTTAATCGTGCGTCTAGCGAAATATTTTATGCATCTGGCGTAATAGAGACCCCAAACAACCGCTGTATATTCATATAAATTCCCAGTGATTAGGCTGGCTACATGGACGGTATTACAGTGAAAATAGCCACATTGTAGCGAATACAACGTCCTATACGGCAAATCCATTAGATGTACTTAAGCAAAAACTCAGAGCCCTCTCCTCAACATTCCTGTACAAACCAAAGCTTGTAATGCACGAAGCAAAGGCAAGCATTCCCCTGTTCACTATATGCTGATTCAAATGCTACATAATAAAAGTATAGCAACCTAATTTTTTAATCTAATGCATATAGGAGAATTTGAAGTGAATTGTTATGAGGTAGGATCACCCTATGTTTTATTATTCAGTAAAAAAAATTTGAAAATAAGGAGGTTTTAGAGATCATAAGAAATGAAGCGAACGAAATCATTTCAACACATTCATTTCGGAATTCTAAAATCGAGCCTGGATGTTCTTCTCCATCAATCAAACTAATTGATTGTCGTCAGGATACTTCTCTTGCTGATACAGTAGTAAAAAGAGACTCACTAAAAACATGCTTTATTGCTATCATCAACTCAAGCCAGGAAAACAAAAAAATACTCTTTGACTTGGGTTTCCAAGACTATATCTCTTTCCCCATCATTCCTCAAGAGCTAAAAAACCGCATACAGTTTGCCCTATTTTTTCTCAACCAAAATACAGTTTCTCATCAGCAGGAAAAAACTTGCAGAAAAACTCAATTGGTAGAAAAAACCTGTCAGTTTTTAAAAGAGAGTATCCAGGAAAAACACTCAATTGAAAGTTTAGCCCGTGTAATGTGCTCTAACCGCAATACATTAAACCAGGTATTTAAACAAAAATTGGGGTGCACAGTCTTTCATTGGCTACGTATACAACGTTTATACATAGCAAAGAAAAAGTTAAGAACAACCCAGTTAACTATCCAAGAAATATGTGAATCTATTGGATATGAAAACCCCGCTAATTTTGCTACCACATTTCGTAGAATAAATGGTTGTACACCCTCTGAATGCAGAGAAAATTTTGATTCCCCACAGGAACGATGTCGTTGGTGCAGCAATCAAAACAATATCTGATTTAATCAAAGGCAACAAAGGAAACACATTGCTAGTATATATCCATCGTTTAGCAATGATGAACGAAACCAAAAAACATGACACTGATTAAGCGCATCACAGCAACAGAAATCCTACAAGCGGCTTGGCAGTGGTTGGAAAGTCGGCGTAAAGACAGTCATCACAACAATAATGACTGGCATTTACGTCATCATCGCCAACAACTGGAGTCCATGATAGTAGAACAACTGCGTGCTGGCACCTACCAGTTTAGTCCCTGCAAGCAATATAGCTAAAGTATATCATTTATAGGCTTACGATAGAGCCAAACCCAAGACTGCCAGTCCTTGAAGGACTGGCAGTCTTAACAACTGATGTCATCTTGCTATATAGCTAAAGTACATCATTTATAGGCTTGCGATATAGCCAAACCCAAGACTGCCCGTCCTTGAAGGACTGGCAGTCTTAACAACTGATGTAATTTTGCTATATAAGGGCGTATTGGTTTGGTCTGCGCAAGACAGTTTAGTGTTGAAAGCCATCACCTTGCTATTAAGCGATGAACTCAGACCCAAGCTCAGCCCACGTTGTTTTCATTTAGCCGGGCAGGGTGGAGCAAAGGGCTGTGTTAATGCGGTCAGCAAAACGGTAGATGATGACCGTTATGTCTGTCGCAGTGATGTCAATTCATATTATGCAACGATTGACCACGGCATTTTAATGAAGCAGTTACAGGCACTGATTCCTTGTGACATCGTGCTGAACTTATTAAGCCGGATGTTGGATCGTTTGGATGATGTACAGGGTGTTTTACACTCGGTTGATATTGGCATCAGCAAAGGACATCCGATCTCGCCCTTATTGGGGGCTGTGTATTTACAGTCATTGGATGAACAGCTCAGTCAGTACCGTGAAGCGCACGATTTGTTTTATGGGCGGTTTATGGACAATCAAATGATTTTATACCGCACATGTCACCAATTATGGATGGCAGTGCGGTTGATGAACTGGGTGTTAGACAGCGTAAAGATGTTGAAACCATTCAAAATTAAAGAGAGGGTAATAGCATGAGCAAGGCACTATTGGGTAAATTAATATTGAATTCTGCAGTTAACTTTTACGTAAAACCACTTTTAAATAAAGAGACTCGAAGAAAATTATTTCATGAATCATTAGAAAAAGAGATATACGCTGAAGTTAAAACTGTAAGTACTAAAATAGATAGATTGAATGATAAAGTTTCTAAATTACAGATACAACCATCTTACAGAGCATTTAATAAAGAAATCAATTTTTATACGAAAAGAGTTATCCCAACAATTAAAGAAATCTGTGGAAATGAAGAGGTAAACTCAAGTCAAATCGAAGAGTTAGCAACGAAACTAGATACTAAATGTAGTAATTTTAGTGATGAAATACATAATGCTTGGGGCGTCATAAGTGATGAGGTGAACTCTTGTAACTTTTCAGTAAGAATTTTATTTGGACTAACAAAGGATATGTATTGCCTACATTTGGCAATGCTGAGCTGGACTAGAGGCCTCTACTCTCTTATAGATGGAAAGCAATATAAACTAAAATCTTACGACGGGTATATTGAGGATTGCATTAATACTTGTTCTAAACTATCCCAAGAATACGCAGACAAGCTATATGAAAGTAGGTTGAGCCTGATTAAATTTAAGCATACTGAAAAGTCGCATGATGAATACCCAAGAGATCACGGTGGATACCCTGTTAGGTTTTATGATAAAGTATATTGCTTATACGAAGATGAATTTACTTCTACCGACGATAAAGACCCTTTTAAAAGCACGAATTTTAGGTATGAAATTAATAAAAAATATAGTGTGTGGCCATGGAAACCTGGAAAGCTAGAGATGGCTCAAGCGGCGGTTAAAGCTGATAAATACTCGGAAGAACACGAAGAACATAAGAATAAGGTTACTGAACTTTGTAAAAAATATATCAAAGGATCTAATCAAAAATTTCTTGATACTTGGGATGAGATCGTCCAGAAAAAGAAACTTAACTAAAATTCTCTCGTTCTCACGCTCCAGAGCCTGTAAAAGGACTTCAGTTTTTGAATTTTTGATAACCTAAAATCAATAGCTTACGAAGAAAAAATGCAAACTTGAGGAGTTCTTTTACAACCTCTCCAGCATGGAAATACCTACTGTGTCGCTCCAGCGACACGAATCATCCTCTCTGCAGATAAACATCTATCAAGCCTTTTTTCCCGCATCATTTCTAGCACTGGAGTAACGCCAGTCTTCGGGGTTATCAACATATTCTCGTTTGACGGAAATGAAATGGATGTAGTCTATTTTTTGCATCAAGATTTCTCAATAACTGCGGATGAGAACCTTCCCCCCTCTTTTTGTAAATCATCTGCTTGTGCTATCCAATGTCAATGGTTTTCTAAAATAACATAGGGATACATTTTCAGCTTTCTTTCCCGTTGCAAATAAGCAAAAGCGTCAAGGGTTATTTGCACGGTTGCTAGACGTGTGAATACATGGTTCCAATTGATAAGGGTGTAGGTTAAAAAGTGCGGCGCAGTGGCTTCAAACTCTTGAGATGACTACGCCCACAGGTTCTCTCCTTTGTCAAAGTAGTAGCTATATGATCATTTTATATGCCGCTGGAGCGACAACGTAGGCATTTCCACGCTGGAGAGGCTGTAAAAGAACTCCTTCCACAGGCGAC
>JADGEH010000105.1 GCA_016744475.1 Thiotrichales bacterium
GAAGATGGGGAATCGAAGCGAAAATGCGCCATTTTGAGGCAGGTTTTTCGGTTTTTTAAGGCGAATAGCGGGCTATTTGTTGATAAAAAGCGGAAAACCTGACCAAAAAGGCGGATTTGCAGCCGATTATCCCGTTTTCGTATAGGCTCTTAGTCCGCGTCTTGCTGCATTAAGTGCGTCACGGACTCTAAAGCTAAACGTAAGGCTTCTTGGCTAAAGGGTTTGACCAAATAGCCTTGCATACCAATATCCAAACTGTATTGTTTATCCTCTTCTTCAGAATGTCCCGTCATCGCAATAATATAAGGTGTGGTTTGATGAGCCGCTTGTGCACGAATAGCTTGAGTGGCTTGTAAACCATTCATTTCTGGCATTTCTATATCCATAAAGATCACGTCATAATCTTGACGTTCTAAATGCGCTAGCACTTCTTCACCATTATTGACAATATCCGTGTGTAAACCCAATTTTTTCAGGCGGAATTGCACGGTTTTTTGATTAAACAAGTTGTCTTCTGCTAACAAAATACGCAAGTTCTGATTCAGGCGGGGTGATGCGGTTTTCTGCATTTGAAGGTGAGCAAATTCAACAAAGAAAGTCGCGCCTTGGTGCAAAGTGCTTTTGCAATAAATCTTGCCATCCATAGCTTCGACTAATTTTTTGACAATAAATAAACCCAATCCTGTGGAATGCTCTCCCGCTGTGGGTTGCGCACTTAAACGAGTAAATTTACCGAATAACTGCTGCTGGTCTTCGCTACTTAAACCCGGCCCTTGATCTTGAATAGCCATGCGAACGTGACCGTCTTGTATATCCAAATGCACTTGAGTCGTGGTGTGGGAAGGTGAATATTTCAGCGCATTAGACACCAAGTTATCCAACACCTGGCGCAAAGTATCTACATCAATTTTAGCATGACACAACCCCACATGATTATAGAACTCCAGACGTATATTTTTTTGTTCTGCACGAAGTTTGTAATCATCTAAAGTCAATTGCAGAATGGAAGATACATCTTGGGGAATCAGATTCAGACTGAGTTTGCCAGATTCAATCGCATTCACATCTAATAAATTAGTAATCAACATAAACATGCGTTGTGAAGCACTGCGAATGCGTGCGGCATAATCGACCACTTCTTCACCTGATAAGTCTGCATATTCATCTTGAATTTCTTCTGCCAGTCCACGAATAGCGGATAACGGATTTTTCAAATCATGTGCGGCAATGCCTAGAAATTCATTTTTTTCTTGGTTGACTCGCAATAAAGCTTCATTTTTTTGTTCAAGTTCTAATTCAGCTTCCTTACGAGCAGTAATGTCTTCTTTAATAGCTAAATAGTGACTCACTTCACCATTATCGTCATACAAGGGGGAAATGGTGGCTAATTCCCAATAAAGTTCACCGTTTTTACGTTTGTTATAAAATTCGCCATGCCAAGTCTCTTGACGTGATAAGCATCCCCAGAGCGATTGATAAAAACCATCATTTTGACGACCTGATTTTAAAACGCGTGGGTTATTCCCAATGGCTTCTTCTGCGCTGTAACCGCTGGTATGCGTAAAAGCGGGATTGACAAATTCAATCGTGCCTTTTAAATCGGTAATCACAATCGTGTTATGGCTTTGCTCTACCACCCGAGACAATTTAAGCAATTCTTCTTCGGCTTTCTTTTGTTCAGTTAAATCAGAAATAATACAAATCAGCGCGACACACTCGCCATTTTCATCCCGCAAAGCAGACATCCAGTGATTACCCCAAAATAGACTGCCATCATGGCGAATAAAGCGCTTATTTAAGTTCCAATGTTCAATATCCCCTTGCACTAATTGATCGATAACGGTTTGCGCACCTTCTGTATAATCGGGATGATTAATATCTAAACAACGTTTAGGCTTTAATTCTTCCCAAGTGTAACCTAATAATTTAAGAAACAAAGGATTGGCTTTCAAGTAATAGCCGTCTGTATTCAATAAGCCAATGCCCACAGGTGCATTATTGAAAATACCTGCAAATTCTAGCTGACTTTCGCGCAGTGCTTGCTGAGTTTCTTTATTGCGCTGTAATTCTTCTGTGAGTTTAAGTTGTTGCTGTCTCAGTGCTTTTCTATCTTTGCTGCTGCGATGTAGAAAGCTGAACAAGATCATCAGCATTAAGGTTAATACCAATAGTTGTACGTAGAATTCTTGTTGAATGGTGCTGAGCAAAGGGGCAGGGGCATAAGATAATAAATACGCCGCTTTGTCACCGGCTACATCTCGAATAGGAACAAAGGTAATGGCATATTCTTTATTCTGATAGCGAGCATGGCTGGCAAAGGCTTTATAAGCTTGAATCTGCTGTTCTACTTCCATTTTTTTTGCCAGCTTTTGATTCAACCTTTCAATTAAGGGTTCTTGTGCGGTCGGTGTTCCTAGTTCTTTAACGCCTAAATCTTCATAAAAATAGTCTCCGTGCAAACGACTCGGCACATAAATGCTCTTTTCCCCTGAATGCAAAGCACGGAAAATGGTATCTCGATACATAATCAAAGAAAAACGTGTATTAGGAGCGACTCGATCCAGTTCTTCTTCAATGGCTTTGAAAGGCAAACTGGCTTCCACTGAACCTAAATGTTGATCTTGATCAAACACCGGAAAGACATAACGAAAACCGGAATACACCCGCCCTGCTTCAAAACCAAATACTGAGCGTTGTTCTTGGTTAGCAATACGTAAAGATTCACGAATATCAAATAGGTTGTCGCCATACATATCAGGGCGATGCATACGTAAATAGCTATCGCCTTGAGCGGTGTGAAAATGCAATTGGCGTAAATTTTGGCGACGTAAGCGCTCATAAGTTTTATATAAACGACGGTAGAGTTTACCGCGCAGAAGGTTTTGTTCATGCTCGGTAGTTGCCGCCATGCCTTGTGCAAATAAGCTGAGAATATCAGGACGGCTGATGGTTTCGGTATAGAGGGTTTCAGTGGTCAGACGATAGCTGTTGACCAAGGTGGTGTAGGCCGTTTGCAACATGATGATTTGCTGCTGCAAATGTTGCTGAATTTTGGTTTGGTTTATCTGGTAGATAAATCCACCTAGACTTGCTTCTAATAGAATAAATAATAAAAACCAACGCATGATGATTTTAATCCATTGAAATAGGCTTATAGCCAGTTCATCCCTAACATCAGAACTGTAAAATATTTGAAATTACTAATACTAAAAAACACGCTCATACCTCAGCGTGTCTTAACCTAGGCAAGCCATCACATCATTCAGTATTGCCCTTCATAGGCAAAGTGAGGCCTTTCAATTGCTGACGAATACCCTGAAAATCCGCATCACTGGCGGGCACACTGCCATAACGTACATTTTTGCCCCAATTCCAGGTCATCACACCGTGTTCTTTGTTTTTCAAGGGTTTTAGGATCAATAATGCTTTTGTAATGCGTTGTAAGACATCGGGTTTTAGGGTTTTTTGATTACCGACTAAGACAAATCCCGGTAAGGCTTTCGTTTCTGCAATGGCTTCCAATCCCAGATGAGCAAATTTTTGTCCAATCGAAGTTTTTACACCACCGATGTCGTACTCTCCTCGCGCAAGACCTAAAGCGACTTCAGAATGGCTGCCTGCATAACGATAGCGAGTCTGTTCAATGTCACCACCGAGTTTTTTCAGCAAATGCGACATGGACAAATAACCGCAAGTGGATAAGGGTTGAGTCAAACCTAAGCGCTGATCTTTGAAAGTCCCGACAGGCTCATCCATGATATGTAGCAAAGAGCAGGTATAAGTGTCTTTACCCTGTTTATTGAGAAAACGTACCAGCGGTTGTGCGTGTGAATAATGCTGCGTCAAGGTGACGTAAGGCAAAGGGCCAAAAAAGGCCACATCAATATCACCGTGTTGGAAAGCTTGAATAATCGCGTCATAGTTTTTTAAATAAACGATTTTAAACGCGGCTTGCGTTTGTAATGAAAGATAGTCCAGCATCGGTTTCATTTGCTCGATCACCACTTTGCTGTTTTCCATCGGCAAGGGGGCAAAACGAATGTCCGCACTATGGGCTGTGCTATTGAATAGGAACAGGCTGGCAAGAAGATGAAAAGCATGTTTTGATAGTCGCTGAAATAACATGACAATATCCTAATACGGTGTAAAAAATTGTCATGGATTGTAACACAATTTTTTTTGAATCGCGGACGAGGCGATGCGGCTCATCCCACCTTATCTCTTTCATTTATCGTAGAAACATACTGAAATATCACATGATTAAACACACTGAAAAAATGGCGGTAGGCGCGAGTCTGCCCTGGAATGAAGTACTCGATACACTGCCTTTCAATGCCGATGGCTTACTGCCCGCTATCGCTCAACAGCATGATAGTCAAGAAGTGTTGATGATGGCTTGGATGAATCGCACCGCTTTAGAAGAAACCTTAAACACTCGGCGGGTGTGTTATTGGTCACGTTCACGGCAAAAGCTGTGGCGTAAAGGTGAATCGTCAGGGCAGGTGCAACAATTGATCGATATGCGTTTTGATTGCGATGGTGACACTTTATTACTGCAAGTAGATCAAACGGGGCCTGCTTGTCACACTGGGCGGCGCAGTTGTTTTTATAATGCCGTGCGTGGGGATAAGCTTGAAATTATCAGTGAACCCTTAATTGATCCTGACACTTTATACCGCTGAGTGTGCCTGCTATGAAACGCCTCATTCGTTTATTTCACACCTCCATCGGTCACAAGCTCATCATGGCTCTGAGCGGGACTCTGTTGGTGTTATTTTTGTTGGGTCATATGGCGGGGAATTTGTTCATTTATCAGGGGCAAAACATGGTCAACACTTATGCCCATTGGTTACAAGGGCATCCGTTACTGTGGGGCGTGCGTTTGGGCTTGCTGGCGATTTTACTGTTTCATGTTGTCATGGGAGTGTATCTGGCGCGAGACAATCGAGCAGCGCGTCCACAGCCTTATCAAATGCACGCACCATTGCAAAAAAGCTTTGCTGAACGCCATGTTCTATTCAGCGGACTCATTATTTTAGCCTTTTTATTATTTCATTTAGCACACTTAACCTTGGGTTGGGTTGATGCCGAACACGCTCTGCTGCTGGATGAGCAAGGCCGTTCTCACGTATATGCCAAGCTGGTCTTGGGCTTTCAAAATATCTGGATCAGCGGCCTGTATTTATTGGGATTAAGCGCATTGGGATTGCATCTACACCATGCGATTCAAAGCATTTTCCAAACATTAGGACTGGTTCACGACAACTTTCGTGAATTGATGGAGTGGGCATCCATAGGCTTAAGTGCGGTTATTTTGTTGGGCTTAGCCTCTATCCCCATCGCCGTACTCTTGGGCTGGGTGTCGTAATCAAAGAGCCTGTTAAAAACCTCAGACTGAGTACATCACCAAACTTGCTTTGACGGTTTATTAAGCACGGAGCACAGAGAACATCACTAAGAGCCTATACGAAGATGGGGAATCGAAGCGAAAATTTGCCATTTTGAGGCGGGTTTTTCGGTTTTTTAAGGCGAATAGCGCGCTATTTAACGAAAAAAAGCGGAAAACCTGACCAAAAGGGCGGGTTTGCAGCCGATTATCCCGTTTTCGTATAGGCTCTAAGTTCCTGAGTTCCATTCGTTTAGCAACAATTCCAGACTGTAATGGTATCGAAGGTTCTAGAACCTGTTTGAATAGACTGATGGCTAAGGCTCCCTTAATAGACTTGTTGCGAGGGGTAGGTGTCGTAGCGAAAAGGTGTGGTTTTGAGGCGGTTTTTGCGGTTTTTTGAGACGAATAGCGGGTTATTTGTTGAGAAAAAGCGGAAAAACAGGCCAAAATCCACGCCTTTGCAGTCACTGGTCTGCGCGAAATGAAGCATCACGATGCAGGCGCTAGCACTCTACGGGGAACACGTCTGGGCGCGTATGACATTCTCGACGAACTCGGTCACGGCGGCATGGGGACGGTATACCGGGCTTACGATACCCGTTTGAAACGCGATGTCGCACTTAAAGTCATCCCCGCCGGACGCTACGCCGATGCCGAACAGCGGCAAAGGTTGCGGCGCGAAGCGGAAAACATCGCCGCCCTCGAACATTCCGGTATTGTGCGCATTCTCGACATCGGTGAGCACGATCATAATCTCTATCTGGTACTGGAACTGTTGCATCCTGGTGGTATGCGCACATTTACCGCTGGACGCACGGTGACACCCGAATGGGGTGCGCGGGTGCTGATGCAGCTTGCCCACGGCGTGCATCATGCCCATCAGGCTGGGATTGTCCATCGTGACATCAAGCCGGAAAACATTCTCCTTGCGGCAAGCGATGATCAGAGTCAGCCTTGGCAAGCTTTACATGAGACGATGACGGTGGACACCTTGCCGCAATTCAAAATTACCGATTTCGGTTTGGCGAAAAGCGAGGACGAAGAACAACACCTGACCCGTACCCAGATGATGCTCGGCACACCCGATTACATGGCACCAGAACAACACCCCGACAACAGCGAACGAATCGGCCCCGCCGCAGATATTTACGCGCTGGGAGTGATTTTCTACGAACTGCTGACCGGGCAATTACCACTCAAGGCCGACACCACCACCGTGCAACTGACCATGTTGCGCGAGGCTGACCCCTTGCCGCCGCGCAGTCTGAATCCCGCTATCAATCGTGATCTGGACACCATCTGTCTCAAATGCCTGATGAAAAATCCGGCGCAGCGTTATGCCTCGGCGCAGGAGCTGGCGGATGATTTGGATTTGTTCCTGCGTGGCGAAGCCATCCGCGCCCGATCTTTTAGCCTGTGGCAAAAAATCCTCCGCCGTGCCCGCCGCGAACCCATTGCCGCCGCATTTGTCGCCGTTCCTGTGTTCGGTTATGCCGTGTATCTCGCCATCTTATTGTTATCTGGCGATCCGCAGATGCTCGCCAGTTATGTACCAGTCACCGCGTCGTTTCTGGTCTGGGTCATCGCCACCTATCTCATCCAACAGATTTACCAGCAAGCCCGGTGGCGGCGCTTGGGAGAATACCTGTATGCCACCATCCCGCCGATAGTGCTTTTTTTTCAAATGGAGGGCGGGATTGCCGGTGGCATTGACCCACCCGTGATCGCCTTTTATATGCTGAATATTCCGGTTGCGGTGCTGATTCGTCCCCATCCGCATATGATTTGGTTTGAAACCCTGCTCAGTCTGCTGTCCTATCTCGCCATCCTCGCCGTGGTCGCGTTGCGTTGGCCGGACATGCCCCCACCCGGCGGTTTTCCCCTCGGAGCCGTGGCTGCGATGTTATTTATGGGCTTTTTCATGCATTTGGTGTTGCGGCGGATTTCGGCTTGAACATCAATAAGATGCCCCGTCAAACGGATTAAATAACTTCACCTCAAAAGAACGAAAATCGACAATGTTGCGGGTGACGACAATCAGATTATTAGCCATAGCTGTGGCAGCTATCATTGCATCTTCATATAAAGTATCGGATGTTCTGTGCATTAATTTAGCCCAAACCCTGAAGGTGTGAGCATCCATGTCTATCACGTTGTAGCTATCGGCGACCAAATTCAGCCACTGCTCGATTTGAGTCGCTTTCTTGGCATCCTGTTCGCGGGTGATTTCAATGCCCGCCTGAATTTCACCTATCGTTACGGCGGAAATGAACAATGCCTTATCATCAATGCCCTGTATCCATTCTATGACTGCACCGTGGGGTTTTGGTCGTCTTAGCTCGGAAATGACGTTGGTATCGAGTAAATACATTATCACCCCATGTCTTCGGGCAGTGCGCGTCGTCGCGCCTTGCCACGTTTGGGAACGATGACATCAGATCGCCCCTCATCCGCGAGCAGTAATTGTTTTAAGGAAGGGCGAGCATTTGTTTGTAGCCTGAGCCACATTTCCACGGGTATCAGCACCGCCGTTTCCGTGCCTCGCTTGGTCACCATCTGCGGCCCTTCCGCGAGACAGGTCTCTAAAAACTCGCTGAAGCGTGCTTTCGCTTCTTGTACCGCCCAAGTATGCATATAGCCTCCTTATTGAATAATAGAGTCAGATGACTAGTTTAGTAGTCATCTGATATGTTCCGCAAGTGATGACTCTTGCCCATTGATTTCAAAGCATAAAAAAATTTCCTCAAAAATATCTGCCAAATTTTCCGCCAAAACGGCATTTATAGATATACGCAAAGTTTTTTGCTGCCCGAGTGAATGACAATAAAGGAATAACTAATGAAACCACTAACCCCGCATAACAAACGATGTACTACCAGAATCCATTCGCTTGCAGCCGTGCTGATGCTGGCGGCGCTGTTTTTGTTGCTGCCGTATCAGGCGGCGCGTGCGGCAAGCGGTACGGTGACGAGCTGTGACTGGAACGGTTTCAATGCCGTCTATGGTGCCTCTCCGGCGGGGGGAACCATCACCTTCAATTGTTCCGGCACCATTTCTCCTCCGAGCACCCTCCAGATTAGCAATAACACCACGCTGAATGGCAACGGCAACAGCGTGATCTTCGACGGTAATAATTCGATTGGACTGTTCTATGTCAATACCGGCATTACACTCAATTTGAACGGGCTGACGGTACAGAATAGTTACGATACTAATCGCTTAAGTGGTGGTGTTTATGTCGATTTCTCCGCCACCTTGAACGTGGCAGACTGTACTTTTACTGGCCATGATAGTTACAACAATATTGGCACTGCTATTCTCTCACGCGGTACTGCGGTGACGATATCGAACAGTATTTTTTCAGGCAATGCTGGTACAGCTATTCATATTTTTGGAATCGATGTACCTGTAATCGATAGCTTGACTGTAACCGATAGCACGTTTACCCAGGAGAGTGGCTCGGCTATTAATCTACAAGGCGCCATTGCTTCCATCACGCGCAGTACGTTCATCGACAACCCAGGTAAATCAATTAATTTACATTCTAGTGCGGTGACGGTACGTGATAGTAGCTTTATTAATAATGATCAGATCGCAATGTATGTACAAAATGCGCAAGCATATATAAGCAATAGCACTTTTTCCGGTCATTCTTCGAGCGTCACAGTTTTGGGTTCCTTTGGTCATATCATGCTGACGGGCAGCACTTTTTCCAATAACAAAACGGCTATCAAATTCGATTCGGAAAGCGACATTGTGCTCGTTGGAGTGGTATTGGACGGTGACGGTGCGAACCCCAATTGCATTGAGGAGGTCATTGGCGAATTTACGAACACCTGGAGCGATTATGGCTACAATCTCTCTGATGATAATTCGTGCAACCTGAGCCACGCCACTTCAGCCAATAATGTCACCGATCTCAACCTGGGAACATTGAGCACGGGCGGCAACCCCGGCACGCAGGTGTATGTGCCGCAACAGACCAGCAGCGTGGCGATCCTCCCCTACGGCACAGTGGTCAGAGGCAGGAAACCGGCTTCCAATACCACTGTTGATCTATGGCGCTGCGACGGCAGCGATACCGACCAACCGGGCAACACCCGCCCCTTGGTGAGCGGTCATTATTGTTCCAGCGGTGCGGTGGAAGTGACTACCCACCTCAATGTCACCCCGAATGCAGGCAGCGGCGGCAGTATCACACCTGACACGGTGCAGCGCGTGGCACTTCAACAAACCACTGATTTTACCGTCACGCCGAATAGCGCTAGCGGCTATCACCTCGGCACGGTGAGCGGTTGCGGCGGCAGTCTGAGCGGAACTACCTACACCACCGGGGTGATTACGGCTCCCTGTACGGTAAGCGCCACCTTTACGCCCAATCAAGCACCTGACGCAAGCAGCATCATCATCAGCGGAACCCTGACGAAAGCTGAAATACTCGCTGGCACTTACAGTTACAGCGATTCGGATAATGACCCGGAAAGCGGCAGCAGCTTCCGCTGGCAGCGCGCCGACGACAATACCGGCAGCAACGCGGCAGACATCAGCGGCGCAACCACGACTGCGTACACCACGGTCGCGGCGGATGCCGGTCAACATCTGCGCTTTTGCGTCACCCCGAATGACGGCGTGGATACCGGCAATGAAGCTTGTAGCGCATGGAGCCGTATCAATGGGCCGCCGACAGCAACGAGCGTTGCCGTCAGCGGCACGCTGATGGAAGCTGAAGTGCTCAGCGGCACCTATACCTACAGTGATCCGGATAGTGACCCGGAAAGCGGTAGCAGCTACCGCTGGCAACGTGCCGATGACAATATCGGCAGCAACGCGGCGGACATCAGCGGCGCAACAACAAGCACCTACACCACGCTCGTAGCGGATGCCGGTCAATATCTGCGCTTTTGCGTCACGCCGGGTGATGGCATCAATCCCGCTAACCAGGCGTGCAGCGCTTGGAACCGTATCAACGGTGCACCCTCGGCAAGCAATGTTAGCGTTACTGGCATCCTCGCGGCTGGCAATGCAGTGAGCGGTGTGTACACCTACAGCGACCCGGTCAACGACCCGGAAAGCGGTAGCAGCTACCGCTGGCAGCGTGCCGACAACAATCTCGGCAGCAACGCGGCGAACATTAGTGGCGCAAGCGCCAACACTTATACCATGGTCGCAGCAGATGCCGGAAAATACCTGCGTTTTTGCGTCACCCCGCGTGATGATTTCGGTATCGGCAGCGAAGTGTGCAACACTTGGGTTCATATTAATTCACCCCCCTCAGCAGCGGATGTCGCCATCAGTGGCACGTTGGAACGAGACCAGTCCCTCACCGCTTCCTATACCTACAGCGATGCGGAAAACAACGCGGAAAGCGGTAGCAGTTTCCGTTGGCAGCGTGCCGACGATAATCTTGGCAGTAACGTGGCGGACATCAGCGGCGCAAGCACCCATACCTATGCTGTGCTTGCGGCGGATGCTGGGCAATACCTGCGCTTCTGCGTCACCCCGCGTGATGGTGTCAGCACTGGCAACGAAGTGTGCAGCACTTGGAGCCAGATTAATTCACCAGCCGCAGCAGCGGATGTCGCCATCAGCGGCACGCTGGAACGAGATCAGTCCCTCACCGCTTCGTATACCTATAGCGATGCAGAAAATGACGCGGAAAGCGGCAGCAGCTTTCGCTGGCAGCGTGCCGATGACAATACTGGCAGCAACGCGGCGGACATCAACGCGACGACAAACTACACCACTATCCCGACGGATGTTGGTCAATATCTGCGCTTCTGCGTCACGCCAAGTGATGGTCTCAATATCGGTAACGAAGTGTGCAGCACCTGGAGCGGTATCAACGGCGCACCGTCGGCAAGCCAGCTTAGCGTCAGCGGCTACCTGATGGCAGGCAACGCAGCAAATGGTTCGTACACCTACAGCGACCCGCTCAACGACCCCGAAAGCGGCAGTAGCTACCGCTGGCAGCGTGCAGGCAACAATAGCGGCAGCAACGCGACGGACATCAGCGGCGCAACCACCACTACCTATACCGTAGTCGCGGCGGATGCCGGGCAATACCTGCGCTTTTGCGTCACCCCAAGTGATGGATTCGGCACCGGCAGCGAAGTATGCAGCACCTGGAACGCGGTCAGGCCGTGGCGGATGAGCGCAATCGCCTCATCTTTTCAGCACAATTGCGCACTCACCAGCAGCGGCGAAGTCAAATGCTGGAGTTCTAACGGAAGCGGTCAACTCGGCAATGGCATCACCGGGGACAGTGCCGTGCCGGTCGGCGTTACCGGTTTAAGCGAGGTGACGGCGATGGCTACGGGCATGGAACATTCTTGCGCCCTGAGCATGGATGGAACCGTCAAGTGCTGGGGCTGGAATGGCTACAGTCAACTCGGCGATGGCGGCACTACGGACAGTCGCGTACCCGTGAGTGTTACCGGTCTGAGCGGTGTAACGGCGATTGTTGCGGGCGGTGGTCATACCTGCGCACTGACTGCTGGTGGCGAAGTCAAGTGTTGGGGCTGGAACGGCTATGGTCAACTCGGCGATGGCAGCACCACGGACAGTAACGTACCAGTGAGCGTTGTCGGTCTGAGCGGCGTGACAGCACTGACGGCAAATGACAATCATACCTGCGCCCTTGCCACCGGTGGCGAAGTCAAATGCTGGGGCAACAACCGTGACGGCAAGCTCGGCGACGGTAGCACCACCGACCGCAGTGTGCCGGTGACTGTCACCGGTCTGAGCGGGATGACCGCCATTGGGGCAGGTAAATTACATAGCTGCGCTTTGAACGCCAGTGGCGAAGTCAAATGCTGGGGCAACAATGCCTACGGTCAACTCGGCGACGGCAGCACCACCAACCGTAGTGTGCCGGTCGGTGTTTCCGGTTTGAGCGGGATGACGGCGATTACAGGCGGAAACAATCAGACCTGTGCCTTGAGCACTACTGGCGAAGTCAAGTGCTGGGGAAGCAACAACAGTGGACAACTCGGTGACGGCACTACCAGCGACAGCAGGACACCAGTGAGCGTTTCCGGTCTCAGCGGCATCACGGCGATTGCGGGGGGCTGGGATCATAGCTGCGCCCTGAGCGGTAATTTAGCGATTGTTTGCTGGGGCAACAATGACTACCGTCAACTTGGCGACGGCAGTAGCACAAGCCGCAATACATCGGTAGCGGTGCTGGGCATACAAACCAATACACTGCCGATTGTCGCTAATGTCACTATCAGCGGTAGTTTGGTGCAAGGTGAAATCCTCAGCGGCGGCTACAGCTACAGCGATGCTGACAGTGACGCAGAAAGTGGTAGTACTTATCGCTGGTGGCGCGCGGACGACGACCAGGGCACGAACACGGTGGAAATCGGCAATGCGCTGACCTATACGACGGTCGCGGCGGATGTCAGCCAATACTTGCTGTTCTGCGTGGTGCCGAATGATGGTGCCAGCACGGGCAGCGAAGTATGTAGCACTTGGGTTCATATTAACTCACCGCCCACAGCAGCGGATGTCGCCATCAGCGGCACGCTGGAACGAGACCAAATCCTTGTCGCCGCGTACACCTACAGCGATGCAGAAAACGACACGGAAAGCGGCAGCAGCTTCCGTTGGGTGCGTGCGGACGACGACCAAGGCAGCAATGCGGCGGATGTTAGTGGCGCAAGCTCCACCAGCTACACAGCCATGACAGCGGATGTCGGTAAATACCTGTTGTTCTGCGTCGTGCCGGGTGACGGCATTACCAGCGGTAGCGAAGTGTGCAACGCCGCTTGGCATGGCCCCTTAGTTTTGCCGAGCTATAGCTTCAGCATCGCCACCAGCGGCACGGGTTTGGGGGACGTGACCAGTAGCACTGCCAATGGCACCTATGACGAAGGGACTGCGATGAGCTTGGTAGCAACAGCAGACACCAGCAGCACTTTTACAAGTTGGAGTCCAGCAAGTTGTGTTGATGGTTTCAATTTGACGGCGGATACCGTATGTACGGCGACCTTTAGCTTGAATAGCCATGCCTTCAGCACCGCCATCAGCGGCACAGGTTCGGGTAATGTAACTGGCAGCACCGCTAATGCTTCCTATGATTATGGTAGCACCATCACTTTACTGGCAGCACCGAATTCGGGCAGCAGCTTCACGGGTTGGAGTCCAGCAAGCTGTGTTGATGGTTTCAGTCTCACCGCAGATACCGTGTGTACGGCGACGTTTGGCTTGAATAGCCATAGCTTTAGCACCGCCATCAGCGGCACGGGTTCGGGTCATGTCACGGGCAGCAGTGCCAATGGATCGTATGACTACGGCAGTGCCATGACTTTGCTGGCAACACCAAACACAGGTAGCACCTTCACGGGTTGGAGCTTGGCTAGCTGTGTCGATGGCTTCAGTCTGACAGCAGATACCGTGTGTACCGCGACCTTTAGCTTAAATAGCCATAGCTTTAGCACCGCCACCAGCGGCACAGGTTCTGGTAACGTGACGGGTAGCACCGCCAATGGCTCGTATGACTACGGCAGCACCATGACTTTACTGGCAACGCCAAGTGCGGGCAGCAGCTTCACGGGTTGGAGCTTGGCAAGCTGTGTTGATGGTTTCAGCCTCACCGCAGATACCCTGTGTACCGCGACGTTTAGATTGAATACCCCGCCGAGTGTCGCCGATGTCATTATCAGCGGTAGTTTGGTGCAAGGCGAAACCCTCAGCGGTGGTTACACCTATAGCGATGCTGACGGTGATGCGGAAAATGGCAGCACCTACCGTTGGTGGCGTGCAGACGACGACCAAGGCACGAACATGCTGGAAATCGGCAACTCGCTGACCTATACGACGGTCGCGGCGGATGTCAGTCAATACCTACTGTTCTGCGTGGTGCCGAATGACGCTATCAGCGCTGGCAGCGAAGTGTGCAGCACTTGGAGCCGTATCAATTCCCCACCCGCAGTAGCGGATGTTGCCATCAGCGGCACGTTGGAACGTGACCAGACGCTCACCGCTTCGTATACCTACAGCGATGCAGAAAACGACGCGGAAAGCGGCAGCAGCTACCGCTGGGTTCGTGCGGACGACGACCAAGGCACGAATGCGGCGGACATCAGCGGCGCAAGCACCACCGACTACAGCACCAGCACCACCGATGTTGGTAAATACCTATTATTCTGCGTCGTGCCGGGTGACGGCATGACAGCGGGCAGCGAAGCGTGCAAAACCACTTGGTATGGGCCTGTGGTCTTGCCAAGCTATCGCTTTAGCACCGCCACCAGTGGCACGGGTTCGGGCAATGTGACGGGCAGTAGCACCAATGGCACGTATGACGAAGGTACCGCAATGAGCTTGGTAGTAAGGGCGAATACTGGCAGCAGCTTCACAGGTTGGAATCCAGCAAGCTGTGTTGATGGCTTCAATTTGATGGCAGATACCGTATGTACCGCAACGTTTGGCTTAAATAGCCATCGCTTTAGCACCGCCACCAGCGGCACAGGTTCGGGTAACGTGATGGGCAGCACCGCTAATGGGTCGTATGCTTACAACCACGCGATGACTTTGTTGGCAACACCAAGTACAGGCAGCAGCTTCATAGGTTGGAATCCAGCACGCTGTGTTGATGGCTTCAATTTGACAACGAATACCGTATGTACCGCGACGTTTGACTTAAATAGCCACACCTTCAGCACCGCGACCAGCGGCACAGGTTCGGGCAATGTCAGCGGCAGCAGCGCTAATGGTACTTATGCTTATGGCAGCGCGATGACTTTGTTGGCAACACCAAGTACAGGCAGCAGCTTCACAGGTTGGAATCCAGCAGGCTGTGTTGATGGCTTCAATTTGACAACGGATACCGTATGTACCGCGATGTTTGGCTTGAATAGCCACACCTTCAGCACCGCGACCAGCGGCACGGGTTCGGGTAATGTCAGCGGCAGCAGCGCTAATGGTACTTATACTTATGGCAGCGCGATGACTTTGCTGGCAACGCCGAATTCGGACAGCGCCTTCACGGGTTGGAATCCAGCAAGCTGTATGAAGGGTTTCACTTTGATAGCGGATACCGTGTGTACTGCGAGTTTCAACTTGACAGACAACGACACCGCGACGGATAACGGCACCGCGACGGATAACGACACCGCGACGGATAACGGCACCGCGACGGATAACGGCACCGCGACGGATAACGGCACCGCGACGGATAACGGCACCGCGACGGATAACGGCACCGCGACGGATAACGGCACCGCGATTGACACGGGTACCGATACTGGCGCGGATGGCGAAACCCTCGTCGATACCGACCAAGACGGTCTCAGTGACGATGAGGAAGTGAATCTAGGTACTGACAAAGACGCTCCTGACACAGACAAAGATGGTTTGCTGGACGGCGATGAAGTCTCTCGCGCTACCGACCCGCTAAATCCAGATACCGATGGTGATGGTGTTATAGACGGTGCTGAAGTCAACGACGGCGCGGGCAATGGCAACCCGCTGTGCGTCGAGAGCTATCGCATAGCCTTGCTTGATGGCAATGTCACCGCAGCGGATGCCTGCATCACATTGAATGCCAGTGTGATTCTGCCCGTCGATAGCGGTCTACGCGGCAACCCGCTAGCGGTACTGCCCGGTCAGGAAACCTTCAGTATTGAAACAACAGTGACACCTGATCCGGTGGATTCCGCCAAAGTAGGCACGCCAGATGCCAACGGCCATCCGCTGGTGTTGGATACGGTGGCTTTAGGCGTTTACGAAACAGGCCATCAGGCTGTCGTTTTCAGTCGTGGCAACGGCGGTCAGTTAGACTGGCATATTCTGGCGGAGACTACGCCTTCTGAATTGGACGGTTCGATGCTACTCAACCTGTTCCACAAGCTTTACAGCTTAGACAGCTATGCTCAAGCCCCGACCCTCATGGCGACAAATCTGTTGACGCTACAAATGTCTGCTGAAGTGGTTGGTTCGATGAAGTTCTATATCGGCTATCGCATCGACAATGAGATCGTCATGAACTTGGCAACACCGCAACAATTAACGCTGGCGAACACCTTGACATTTGACCCAGCCAGCGGCGCTATCAAACCCGCACGGGCTTACATCGACGGCGTGATAAACAGCGCTGTGAGCAGTGCTCAACATCTGTCGGCTCAGGTCGGTTCATTAGGCGACCTGAGTATTTACGCTAATATCTACCCAGAACCAGGGCATAGCAATGAAACAGCGGATTTGTTGCTGAAGGTTTCGTACTTCACCCCAGCGGATGACCTCCAAGCACTGTCCGACTTATATACAACTGTGCCGACATTTGATGTCCACACTTCGGCGCTGACACTGGGTCATGCCCGTGACAAACAAGTGGCACCTATCTTTGACAGCCCGCTTGAATTAACCGACCCAGGTCGCTACAGCGCCCACGTTGCCTATCAATTGAAAGACGGCACCATCGTGTATTCAGTGGACTCGATGAGTATTACTATTACGGAGTAGCCAGGTAAAGTGGGCAAAATCCCGTCCCGTCATTTCTTAAATAAACTTGTCCAGGTTTAAGCGCTGTAGCGAAAAGTAGTGGGATTGAACAGTTTTTTTCTTTTATTTGAGACAAATAGTCATTCGTGTAACAAAAACGGGTAGTCATGCAGTGGTAGTGCTGTATGGTTAAATTTTGAATCTGATGGTCTCATTGTAGTGATGGATAAAATTCCAGATAGCCCCGATGTGATGGTCTACTTTTTTGGAAAAAGACAGCGTTTTCCTCACTAAACGCGAAACACGC
>JADGEH010000106.1 GCA_016744475.1 Thiotrichales bacterium
TGAGATTTTTATTGAAATTTCAAATGAACGTAAGAATACAATATACAGCCAATAGAAATGAGTTTTATGTAATAGATAACGCGGCTATAAATATAATCTCTGAAAAGCATCTCATCAGAAAAATTTGTCGTATTACTTCAATTCATATCTCTATATCACAGAAACTGTCTGGAATTATGTTGCCCTCATCCCTATAATGCGCGGCTGTATTAACAAAACCTATATTAAGGAGATGACTTCATGAAGTTAATTTTATTAGGCGCACCCGGTGCGGGTAAAGGGACTGTCGCAAAACGACTCACCGCTATTGATGGTTCAGTGCAGATTTCTACCGGAGACATTTTGCGCGGTGCGGTGAAAGAAGGCACGGAATTAGGCAAAAAAGCCGAAGCTTTTATGAAAGCCGGAGACTTAGTGCCTGATGACTTGATCATGGGCATTATGGAAGAGCGCCTGCAACAAGATGATTGCCAAAGTGGCTTTTTATTAGACGGTTTCCCACGCACGATTCCCCAAGCTGAAGAGTTGAAAAGCTTGTTGACTCGCATTAACCAGACATTAGATGGTGCGATCAACTTAGATGTACCGCGTGATGTGATTTTAGATCGCCTGACCACCCGCCGTACTTGCGTAGATTGTGGCGCGATTTATAACGTGAAAAGTATGCCGCCTAAAGTGGAAGGCGTTTGTGATAAATGTGGCGGCAAAGTGGTACAACGCGATGACGAAACCGAAGCAGCGATTTCTAACCGTTTAGATGTGTACAACGAAAAAACCTCACCGTTAGTGAATTTTTATGAAAAAGAAGGCATGTTGCTCAGCGTGACAGCGACTTCTAGCGATGTAGTGGTGGATTCGATTAAGGGCAAATTGGGCATTTAATCAGGACTCGTTATAGAGCAAAAAAAACCTGCTGATTCAGCAGGTTTTTTTATGGAGCTTTAACTGACCCCCTGTTCAATCAAAAAAGGCGCATATTGCTTATCTTGATCAAGAATATGCTCTTTTAACCACACTTTTAGAAATTCCAACAACATAGCACTATCAGGCGGGTGTCCTTCTTTAAACATATCCTGCATAAAAACGACTTTTTCCGCCAACGAGCCGTGTTCGGCTTTGTGTGCCGTGTAAGTAGGATAGCCATGCTTCATTAACAGCCCCTCTTCATAAGTAAAATGAGTGTAGGTGTAGTCCAATAGCTCCTTTAGCACCTCGCCCAAAGCCTCTGCTCCGTGTTGTGCTTGTACCGCATCGTCAAAGTGATTGATTAACTCGACTAAGCGCTGGTGCTGGCGATCTATCTCTGCAATATGCAGTTCCAGATTAGAATTCCACTGCATGAATGACATTGTGTTATCCTCCGATGGTTTATGAACTGACGCTACGCACAGGTTTGCGATGTGCTTAAGCACAAAAAAATCGCCATTGCTTCACACTTGAATTGACTGAATGTCGGAAAAATCTGACAGCAAGTTCACTTCATGCAAATTGCGTAACGTGATTTATTAATTAGACTTGTCCAGGCTTAAGGCACCGACTGCAAAACAGCGGATATTGGCGGTTTTCCCCGTTCATTCTCGTTCAATAGAATGACTATTCGCCTCAAATGAACGAAAAAAACCGCTCAATCCCGCTGCTTTTCGCTACGGTGCTTAAAACCTGGATAAGTCTATTGATTTTTTGTGTTTTTATTATAGCCATTTGAAGCTTTTGGAAAAGTTCAAATGGCGACACCTGCCATTAATCTATGTACATAAAGCTTTTTAAGTTAGCCCCCTTCATCATGGAGCATCCACCTATGAAAAAATATCTAGGCATCCTCTTATTTATCTTGTGCTCACCCGCCTGGGCCACAGACACCGAGGCAGAAGACATCGCGCAAGTGGTACAAACACCCTACAGCGATGAACAAAAAACCGTGTTTGAATTCTTTTTTAACCACCCCGTCAAAATTCATACCGGCTTAAGTTGGCTGCGTATCTACATGAACACCCTCATAGATTCGCCCTATGATCAAGCCCCTGAATTTATGGACATAAAAGTAGTGATTCATGGCACGGAAATTGTCACATTGATGAAAAAGAATTACAAAAAATATCAGACCGCTGTAGAAAAAATGAAATATTACGCCAGCCTAGGCGTGACCTTCATTGCCTGTAACAGCTTTGCACATCAATTAGGCTACGAACCCAAAGATTTTTACGGTTTTGTCACCCTGGCTCCTTCAGGACCCAACGAAGTGATCCATTGGCAACAACAAGGCTATGCACTCATCGTTCCGCAAGCCCTCGATAAATTAGTCGAATTAGATGAATTGCACGCTGATGCCCAGCCGTGAGACCTGAACGCTTACGCGATCTGCTCTGGTTCATATTGCCGGCCCTGCTACTGTGGGTACAATATCCGCTGTGGTGGGGTCGCGGTGGCGTGTTAGATAATCGCCAGCTACAACACAACATCGCCGACTTAAATGCACAAAATCACCGCTTGCAACAACGCAATGCGCGTTTAAGTGCTGAAGTGGACGATTTAAAACATGGATTAGCGGTCATCGAAGAATACGCCCGCCGCGATCTCGGTTTAATTAAACAACACGAAGTGTTCTATGGTGTCATCTCTTCCGTAGAACACAGCAAAAATAACTAGGCGCTGTTGACATTGAGAGGTGAAGTCGATTTTTAAAAGCTGCCACCAGGGCAAGCGAGTTTAAGCCAAACAGTTCCCACATCAAACCGAACAAAATGGCCGCCTTTCGCTTAATGAGTCGGTTTATATAGACCAGACAACTGCTTGGAACAGGCTAAAAATCAACCTCACAAAACCCCATTCCTATCAACACCTGTCACCGCTCCTCCAGAAAAACTACGGAATCAAGATTGTGCCTTATCGTCGAGTCATTGATAGCTTAAAACGAATATTTCATCGCCCAGCCTCCTCCATCCACCCACACACCGCGCTCGATGTTGGAGAACACAGCCCACATCAAGCCAACACCATCCCCCGTGATCAACACTGCATTTCACGTAAAAACATCAGCAGCAACGCCGTCAAAGTGCTGTATCGCCTCAAAGATGCGGGCTACCAAGGCTTCTTAGTCGGCGGCGGCGTGCGCGATTTACTGCTAGGACAAAAACCCAAAGACTTTGATATTGCCACCAATGCCCACCCAGAAGATGTCAAAAACCTGTTTCGCAACTGCCGCCTCATCGGTCGGCGTTTCCGCTTAGCCCATGTGCATTTTGGTCATGAAATCATCGAAGTCGCCACCTTTCGAGCGCACCATAGCAAACAAGCCGCGCCCAAAGACAACAACAAAATCGGCGATGGTGTGATCGAAAACGGACGCATTATTCGAGACAATGTATACGGCTCACTAGAAGAAGACGCTTGGCGGCGAGATTTCACCATCAACGCCCTGTACTACACCATCGCTGATTTTTCAGTCGTTGATTACACTGACGGTATGCGCGACATTCAAAATCGCCTCCTGCGCTTAATTGGCGACCCCATCCAGCGTTACCAAGAAGACCCCGTGCGCATGTTACGAGCCGTGCGCTTTGCCGCCAAACTTGATTTCAACATCGAACCCCAAACAGAAGCCCCCATCCGCTCTATGGGTACACTGCTCAGCGACATCTCGCCCTCGCGCCTATACGAAGAAACCCTCAAACTCTTCCTCACCGGACATGGCGAAAAAAGCTTTGAAAAACTGCGGCAGTACGGCCTATTTCAGCACCTGTTTGGCGAAACCCACGCCCACTTAAAAGATGACAAAGTATTACAACGCATCATCCTCGTCCTGCGCAACACCGACGAGCGCGTCGCCGACGGCAAATCCGTCACCCCCGCCTTCCTGTTTGCCGCTATGTTATGGACCCCCGTCAAATTAGACAGCGAAACCCTGCAACACACCGACGGACTTAACGCACAAGAAGCTCTCTTTGAAGCCAGCCATCAAGTCGGCAAACGCCAAGCCAAACAAGTCGCCATTCCTCGCCGCATGGCCTTAAGTATGCGAGAAATCTGGCATTTACAACTCCGCTTAGAGCGTAACCAGCGCGGCAAACGCGCACAACAACTGCTGCATCATCCACGTTTTCGAGCGGCTTACGACTTCCTACTCCTGCGTGCAGAAACCAACCCAGAACACCAATCTCTGGCTCAATGGTGGACGACATTACAAACCGCAGAACCTGACACCCTTCAAGAAATGACCGCCGTGCAGAAAAAACGTCGCCCGAAAAAGAAGAAAAAACCAGAAACCCCTGCTGCACAAGACCTTCCCCCCAGCACAGATGCATAGCCGCATCACTGTGTAAAGATACTTCTTGATGTCCCCTTTCCCTCGTGCCAGCGCTCTGCGCGGCATGAGCTATCCATCAACTCAAAAATCCATTTCACCCTCAGAGCCTATACGAAGATGGGGAATCGAAGCGAAAATTCGCCATTTTGAGGCAGGTTTTTCGGTTTTTTAAGGCGAATAGCGGGCTATTTATTGATAAAAAGCGGAAAACCTGGCCAAAAGGGCGGGTTTGCAGCCGATTATCCCGTTTTCGTATAGGCTCTCAAATACCAGTAGAACCTGTCTCCACTGAGTGGCCTCTTAGCACTGCCCTACAAAAACACCATAAAGTTTCAAACATTGTCCTAATAATGGGTTTTCCTCTGCGCCTGAATGTTTTGTTATACTATTGCTAATTCAACCACTTGCAGTATAAATAAACGAACGGTGAGATGACATGAATTGTAATAATTTCAATAAGCTCCAATTTTTCATGATGCTTTTTTCAGGTTTTTTGTGGGTTTCATCGGCGAGCGCAGCACAGCCCCCTCCATCCCAAGAATTGGTGTTTTTAAATTGGAGTGAATACATGGAACCTGAACTGATTAAAGAGTTTTCAGAGCAGTATCAGATTCCAGTAAAAGAGGTGTTTTTTGAATCCGATCTAGCCCGCACTGACATGCTTTTGCGCACCCAAGGGCAGGGTTATGATGTGGTGCTAACAGTCGGCATGGATGTGTCTGTGTATCGCAAACGTGGCTGGTTGGCTCCGATCACCACCACACAAGTGCCCCATCTTAAATACGCAGCGCCCCGTTGGCTGGATGCCTTTGAACAATCGGCTAAAGGTTATGGCGTGCCTTATTTATGGGGCGGGCTAGGGATTTTGTATCGCAAGGATAAAATCAACACGCCGATTGATAGCTGGAAAGCTTTGTTTGAACCCTCTGCCGCACTCAAACATCATATTCATATGCAACGCGATCCACGCGACATCGTAGGACTGGCCTTAAAATCCCTCGGCTATTCTTACAACAGTAAAAGTCGTAAAGAATTAAAACAAGCCGAGCAATTGCTATTAGCACAGAAACCCTGGGTGGCGAGTTATGGTGTGCCCATCTTAAATGAAACTTCCGGTTTTGTGACAGGAGATTATTGGTTAGGCATGGCTTTTAATGGTGATGCCTTAGCATTAAAAGAATTAAATGAGCAATTAGAGTTTGTGATTCCCAAAGAAGGTACGGGTTTATGGTGTGATTACTTGACGGTGATGCAAGCATCAAAGAATAAAGAAGCCGCTTTTAAGTTTATCAATTTTCTTAATCAACCCGAACATGCCATGCGTCTGGCTCAATATGTTCAATATGCTTCACCCAATCAGGCGGCTGAAGCATTGCTGCCCTCAGAATACCTCAAAAACCCTTTAATCTATCCTACACAACAAGTATTAGAACGTAGTGAAACGGGACAGCCTTCTTTACCGCCTAGAATGAAAAAAATGCGGACTGCCATTTATAATAAACTTATTCGATAATGAAGCTACAAACTAAAATTTTATTAGCAGTTTTTCCATTAATTGTCATTCCGCTCTTAATCTCAGGGGCTATCGCCTATCAGCGCTTACAGCAAACCGCCACAGATACCTTAAATGCGCAAATTCAAACCCTGTTACAACAAACCGCGCAACAGGCACAGTCCTTTGAAAAAACCACACAAGCTAATGCACGTTTATTTTCTGCTTCACAAATGCTGCAAGGGTATTTATTAGCGGATGAAGAAGAACGTTATGATTTATTATACTCCCCCTTATTACAACTTTTTCTCAGTTACCAACAAGCTTATCCTGCCTATATTGAAATTCGCGTTATTTTACCGGATGGTTATGAAGATGTGCGTGTAGCCTCAAAAGAACTCGACAATCTTACTGAAGATGAGTCAGATAATACCCAATTTCAATATTGGATAAAGACCCAACAAGAGACTTATAGTCATTATTTACATCACTCTGATAATCAAGAATTTGTATTACAAGTCGCTCAACGCTTACAATTCATTGATCCTGCCATACAGGAAAGAAATGCTAATAACACAGGTATTTTACGAGGTTTTTTAGTCATCACTGCACGACTTGAACATCTTAAACAACAAGCCGTGAAAAATGCGGTGGGTAAAAAGGGGCAATTGTTATTTGCCGATCAAACAGGTCGTCTATTATTTCAATCACAGAAAGCATCTGATCCATTACCCTCTGAGCTTATCCAAAGAATGCAACAACAGCACACTGTGCAATGGCATAGTCCATCAGGTATTTTTTATCAGGGTCAGTCATTACAAGCTAATTTATGGGTGTTTACGACATTACCTGAAACTGAAATTTCAGCCTACAGCCAACGCTTAGGCATTGAAGTCGCTAGTATTATTTTTATTACGGTGTTAATCACGTTGTGGTTATTAATGCTTTTATTAAATCGACAATTGCTTAAACCCATCAAAGCCTTGGGCAAGGCTACATTAAATGTAGGACAAGGCCATTTAGATGCGCAATTAGTGGTACATAGCCAGGATGAAATGGGGATTTTGATTCAACGCTTTAATACCATGGCACAACAGCTAAAAACCACTCAACAACAAAAAGATCAGGCTCAAGAAGACGCTTTGAACAATAAAGAACAAGCGATTGAAAATTTAAAACAAGCTGATCAATTAAAAAATGAATTCTTAGCCAATACTTCACATGAATTGCGCACACCATTAAATGGCATTATTGGTATTAGTGAATCCTTATTGGATGGTATTGGAGGCGAACCAACAACAGTACAAGCACAAAATCTGCGTATGATTGTACAAAGTGGTAAGCGATTATCTACTTTAGTTAATGATATTTTAGATTCCTTTAAAATGCAGACTAAAGAACTGCAATTACAACGCCGTCCGGTTGATATTTATGCCATGAGTAGTCTGGCATTAGAACTGTCTCATACTTTAGTGGCACAAAAAGATTTAGAACTGCGAAATGATGTACCTCAAAATTTACCGCCCGTGTATGCCGATGAAAACCGTTTACAACAGATTTTGCTGAATCTTATTGGTAATGCCATTAAGTTCACACAGACTGGACATGTGACGGTCAGCGCTACAATTAATGCTCAAAAACTCATGCAAATAGCCGTACAAGATACGGGTATTGGTATTCCTGCTGACAAACAAGCCATCATTTTTCAAGCTTTTAAACAAGCTGATGGTTCTACGGCGCGTGAATATGGAGGAACAGGACTGGGGTTATCAGTGACTCAGCAATTAGTTGAATTACATGAAGGAAAGGTCTGGGTCAACAGTCAGAAAGAACAAGGGTCTTGTTTTTATTTTACGCTACCGCTATCAGAAGATGCACTGCCAGATACTGTTGAATATCCTGCGATTGTTTCTGATAACGCACCCTTAGATACGACTGAGGACAGTGTTGAAGCATTTATAAACAGTGATACAGCACTGAGTTGTGATCCGGGTATGCAAGGACATTGTCGGGTATTAATC
Source organism: Thiotrichales bacterium (assembly GCA_016744475.1). Lineage (GTDB taxonomy): Bacteria > Pseudomonadota > Gammaproteobacteria > Beggiatoales > Beggiatoaceae > BB31. Next base: position 7,817 of record JADGEH010000106.1, read on the forward strand.
GTAGATGATGAACCGGTGAATTTACATGTGTTGGTGAATTATTTATCTCGACATCATTATCAACTCACTTTAGCTTCTTCAGGGCAAGAGACTTTAAATTTATTAGATGAGGGGTATGAACCCGACATTATTATTTTAGATGTCATGATGCCACGCATGACGGGGTTTGAAGTCACGCATATTATTCGCAAAACAAAGGGCTTACATGAATTACCGATTCTTTTATTAACGGCTAAAAACCAAGCACAAGATATTGTGACGGGGCTTGAAGCAGGCGCTAATGATTATTTAATTAAACCCGTGGCTAAAGAAGAGTTATTAGCACGTATTCGCACACATTTATCGATTAAACATTTGAAAGCCTCACGAGAAGCGGCGTTAGAAACGGCTCGTTTGAAATCAGAGTTTTTAGCCAATATGAGTCATGAAATCCGCACGCCGATGAATGCTATTATTGGCGTGAGTGATTTGCTCTATAACACTTCATTATCTGATGAGCAAAAAGATTATGTTTCAACTATTCGAACAGGCAGTGACACCTTATTAACACTAATTAATGATATTTTAGATTTTTCCAAAATTGAAGCGGGTAAGTTAGAACTTGAACAACAAGCTTTTTCAATCCGTAGTTGTGTGGAGGATGCTTTAGATTTAGTCAGTGGTATAGCTCATAAAAAAGACTTAAATCTAGCTTATTGGATAGACTTTAATGTTCCCATACAAATTAAAGGCGATATTACTCGTGTGCGTCAAATTTTAGTCAATTTATTAAGTAATGCGATCAAATTTACACAAGTGGGTGAAGTGATGGTGAAAGTCTCAGCGCAGCCTATCACGCAAACCACTGAACAAGACGCAGAGTTTAAAATGACCTTTGCGGTCTGTGATACAGGGGTCGGTATTCCTAAAGAACTTCAAGAAAAATTATTTCAAGCATTTACTCAAGTGGATAGTTCAATTACTCGACGTTATGGAGGCACGGGTTTAGGACTAACGATTTGTAAACGATTGACTGAATTAATGAAGGGACGTATTTGGGTGGATAGTGTAGAAGATCAGGGTTCGACGTTTTATTTTACGATGTGTTTGCCTGCTGTATTACCCGCAAAGAATGTTCAAAAATGGCAAGCTACACCACGGGCTTTTTCTGGAAAACGCTGGCTGATGCTTGAAGAATATTCCACTAATCGAGAGATTGTATGTCAGTTATCTAAATTTTGGGCAGCCGATATTCAAGTCACAGATTATCAAGATTTTATTCATCAAATAAAAATCCCATTAACATTTGATGCTGTTTTGATTGAATGGCCTAGCGATGTACTTAAATCTAATGCATTACAAGAAGCCTTAGAACCGCTGTCTCAAAAGCTGCCTTTATTGTTAATCACATCAGGTTGCCATGCCTCATCAATAACATCGTTGTTTAAAGCTTTTATCACTAGACCCATTAGACCCGAACGTTTATATGAGTCATTGGCTCAGATATATCATCACGAATCTAAAAAAGTTGATACACAGAAGTCAATAGAAAAGAACTCGCTTAATATGCAATGGCGTATTTTATTGACAGAAGATAATCTAGTGAATCAAAAGGTCGCGTTATTAGTCTTAAAGCAACTGGGGTTGAAAGCGGATATTGCTAACAATGGTTTAGAAGCTTTAACAGCGGTTCAAGAAAATACTTATGATGTGGTGTTTATGGATATGCAAATGCCTGAAATGGATGGTTTAACCGCGACTCGTGCCATTCGTGAGCAAGATTTGGAGCGCCAGCCTTGGATTATTGCCATGACAGCTAACGCGATGGAAGAAGATCAAAAGGCTTGTTTTGATGCAGGAATGAATGATTATGTGAGCAAACCTGTGCGCCCTCAAAAACTGAGCGATGCATTGCAAAGATTTGGAGCCAATAAGGAGACAGCATCGTAAGCAAGAGGCTTGAAGAACATCGCTCTAAGCGGTGTTCTTCCTCACATAAACGCGCTGAATTAAACCCGCTGTCTGACGGCTTCAAACAAACAGATGCCCGTGGCTACAGAGACATTCAAACTTTCTACACAACCCCGCATGGGAATATGCACCAATTGATCGCAGGTTTCACGGGTCAAACGGCGCAAACCCGTGTCTTCTGCGCCTAACACCAAGGCTAACGGCCCTTCGAGTTTGACTTGATACAAAGTCTCAGGGGCTTCGTCAGCGGTGCCGACTAACCACACGCCCCGTTCTTTTAACTCCCGCAAGCAACGCGCTAAATTGGTCACAGCCAGCAAAGGCACGCTTTCTGCCGCACCTGACGCAACTTTGCGCACGGTGGCAGACAAACCTACAGCGCGATCTTTAGGGACAATTACGGCTTGAACCCCGGCGGCATCCGCTGTGCGTAGACAAGCGCCTAGATTATGCGGGTCTTGCACACCGTCTAACACCAACAGCAAAGGTGCTTGTGTGGCGTTGTCCAGATAATCCCATAAGGCATTTTCATCTAATAATTGCGCGGATTTACAACGGGCTACCACGCCTTGATGTCGTCCTTTGTCAGCCAGTTTATCCAGGGTTTTGCGTGGCACATCTTGATAAGCCACGTTTTGTTGCTGAGCGGTATCAAGCAATTGCTGCATACGTTGATCGTCGCGATCACGCAGTACGTAGAGTTCTAAAATCTGTTGCGGTGCGGTTTCTAATAACTGCTGCACCGCGTGCAGGCCAAAAAAGTATTCTGTTTTCATAAAATGATCCAAAGTGCATAAAATTCATAGGGTGCTGTGGAGTTATAACCCAGATAGCGCATTTTTGCGATGCAGGCTTCAATGGTTTGGATCATTTCAGCGCATCGTGAAGGTCTAATGTGGAGCAAAAGAAGGTTTTTTGAGAGAGAATGGCGCTATGCCGTTTTTTTGCGCTTGAGTCTGTTTTCAAGCGCAAAATCGAGCCTTTGTGTAACATGAGTGGGTCAACAAATAAGGATAATGTCTGTTTTGCTTATTCAATAGACAATTAATGAGGGAAATATAGTGAGATTTTCACCGCGAATTTTTTTAGAAGCCATCAGCGTTTTTACTGTGGCATTTGTTTTTTTTATGTGGGTTTTGCTCGACCGTCAAGGACTCCCCACTCATGATGGTTTTTACCATTATCAAATGGCTAGTCTTCTGTTAAAAGAAAACTTATTTCTTGATATCCGTTGGTTACCATTAACTGTTTTAGGTGAACACGGTGTCAATCATCACTGGCTGTTTCATGTATTGATTTCCCCCTTTACTTTAGTTTCTGATCGTATGTTGGGAATGACTTTAGCCACTTCTTTTTACGCAGCACTTGTTCCTGCTGTTTTAACGGTTGTAGGACGCTTATTAAAAATTCCCTACGCACCATTGATAGCGCTGCTGGCAATAGTGGCTGGTCATATAATGCCAACGCGTTTGTTAATGCTACGCACACAAAATATTGCATTAATTTTTATGTTTTTAAGTGTGTGGGCTATGTTGACTCAACGTTATTTATTACTTGGTTTATGTAGTGCATTATTTATGTATACCTATCATGGTGCAATCATTTTAATTATTTTCACTTTTATTTACATAGTCATTTATAGGTTGTACCAGGGCATCATTGATTGGCGTTCTTTGTTAGTCTGCATTTTAGGTATTAGTATTTCACTATTATTGAATCCTTGGTATCCGCAAAATATCGATTATTTAATATTTCATGTGTTTTTCAAAGCCTTAAATCCAATGACCGGTGGTGGTGGTATAGAATGGTTGCGTTTATCGGCATGGAATTTATTCCAAGATGCTTGGGTATCTCATATGAGTGTGTTATCTGCAGTGGGTGTATTTTTTCTTCAAAAATACCGTCAACAAAAACCATTGAAATTATCCAAAGACACTGTTTTATTCCTCTGTATTACTGTGCTGTTATTATTAATGTATCAACGTGCTTGGCGTTTTGCTGAGTATTATGTGCCATTTGCCATTTTTACTGCCGCTTTATTCTTACGCGATGCTCATGTGCATCTAAACGTTGGCTTTAAAGAAAAAGTAATATTGCCTCTATTTTTATGTTTTATAGGTTGGCATGCTTGGGTAAATACTTATGAAACCAAGTATTTTTCTCAAAAGAAGGAGTTTTCTAAAATTGTTCAACACCTCAAAACACATGCAGCTCCCAATACTTTAATATTTAACAGCAGTTGGACTAATTTTGTCAGCCTTTTCTGGCATAGCACAGACTTTTATTATGTCAATGGGCTTGATGTGAATTATTTAGCAGGTAAGCAACCTGAACTATTTGCTGCGTGGGTACGCATTTCTCAAGGAGAGATAGAACAACCAAGAAAAGCCATTCTGAATTCTTTTAAAACACACTGGGTAGTGGTGTCTAATTGGCACGAAAAACTAGCTCACCAATTAGTGAATGATCCTGATGCCGAGCTAAAGCTCTTAGATGATGATGGGGCATTGTTTTATTTACATGATTCCTTTTTAGAAAAACAGATAGAACCTATCAATTAGCGTTAGCACAAAAAAAACACCATGGATCCACACTTAAGTTGACATAGCGCGGTGACATTGGATGTTTACGTTTGTTTCACACTGTGTTCGTAAGGTGAGTTAATAAAAAAGCCACCTCTAAAAGAAGTAACTTTGGTTTAAATTCAGAATATCTACACGATGCATTTTCATTTAAGTGGTACCGGCAAGGGCATTGGGTAACGCTTTACATATCGTGCGTAATGTCTATGACTCATGGCTTTTGGATACGCATTGCGTAATGTCAGAAAGCCATTAAACTGTGTGCTCTTAATATTTTTAACTCTAATGGAGGTTCCGATGTTGAAGCGCACTTTTACGGTTTTGGTGTCAAGTTTAGCCATGTTATCTGGACATCATGTGGCAGCAGAGGCTGTGGCTATGAACCCTGAAAATTTTCAGATAGTGGATGAAGAACACCGTTTTGAAAAGCACTTAGGGCGTGATGCCTTGTTCCTTAGCGGCAAAGGTGAGGCGGGTTCTTTTGCTGTTGTCAAAGGTATGGGCGAGCAACAAGACGGCACCTTGGAATTTGATGTGGCTTTTCCTAAAGGCCACGCTTTTGTGGGTTCAGTGTTCCGTTTACAATCGAATTTGGTCAATGGCGAAATGGTGTATTTGCGGGCGCACCAATCAGGTCATCCTGACGCTTCACAGTACATGCCTATCTATGGGGGTCAAGAAGCTTGGCAGTTGTATACGACGCAAGGGCATTATGCGCGACGTATGAGCTATGATTTTGATCAATGGATGCATGTCAAAATTGCGGTCGCCGATGGTTTAGGCGAGTTTTATGTGAAAGACATGAAGACTCCTAAAATGGTCATGCCTTTGGATCACACACCTAAAGCGGGAGCCTGGACTTTATATGCGGCCATTACTCCTCATGGCGCACATTATTCTAATGTGAGCTACAGCACTGAAAAACCTGTTTTAAATGGCACCGGACCTAAACCCGTCAAAACTCCAGCAGGCACGATTACGCGCTGGCATTTGTCTGATGCGTTTGCAGAAAAATATTTAAAAGGCGCACAATTGCCTGAAGCGATTAAGAATTTAAAATGGACGACCAGTAAAGCTGAAGCTTCAGGATTGGTACATATTTCTAAAACCCACGGTGCTTCAGTGCTTGAAGGCAAAAATACGGTATTGGCTAAAGTCATCCTGACGGCTAAAGAAGATATGGTAAAACGTTTAGACTTTGGCTTTAGTGATCGAGTAAAAGTCTATTTAAATGGACAATTATTGTTTAGTGCCAATGATATGGAAGGCACTCGTGATGCACGTTTCTTAGGCACTATGGGCTATTTTGATGCCTTATACTTGGCACTGAAAAAAGGTGATAACGAGTTATTATTAGCCGTTTCTGAAATTTATGGCGGTTGGGGTGTTCAAGGTAAATTAGAGAATTTTGAAGGACTTGAAGTGAAATAAAAGGCGGGTTTGAGGTATCAGGATAGTCGTCATGTAATTTGATGGTTTCAAGAAGCTTTTAGAGCCTATACGAAAACGGGATCATCGGCTGCAAATCCGTCCTTTTGGTCAGGTTTTTCGCTTTTTTTCGTTAAATAGCCCGCTATTCGCCTTAAAAAACCGAAAAACCTGCCTCAAAATAGCGCATTTTCGCTTCGATTCCCCATCTTCGTATAGGCTCTTAAGGCCGCTCATAGCATGGGTGGCCTTTTTTTTGAGCAATGTTTAGATTTTCTGTACCATAGCTCGCTTTATAAAACCTCACCGCGACCGAGCTGTTAAAAATTTATGCCAAATATTCTTGTGATTGATGATTCATGGTTTCAACGTGCCAGTATTCGTAGCATTTTAGAAGAGCTTGGTTATCATATTCTGGAAGCAGAAAATGGACGCATAGGGCTATTAATGGCTGTTAAGCATGAGCCTGATTGCGTTTTATTAGATGTGTTAATGCCTGAAATGGATGGCATCACTACGTTACGTAAAATTCGCGAACAAGAGCTATCCATGCCCATCATTATGGTCACTGCCGATACGCAAGACACCACGAAACAACAATGTTTGCAACTCGGCGCACAGCAAGTTCTACATAAACCCATTGATCCTGATGGCGATTTATTACCCACTGTAGTGCAGCAGGCATTAGCCCGTTAAGGCGGATAAACATGTCCCATCTTGATTTACAATCGCTACATAGCACGCTCAATCAGGCCATGCACAAAGCGGCAGAGAGCTTGAATACCCTATTGCGCACCTCGGTAGACGTATCGGCACCCGATATTCAATTAGTGCAAGCGGATGAATTAGAGCGGTTAGAGACGCTGCTGCAACAACAACAGGCTATGGTGCATTTGGGCTTTAGCAGTATGGTATCAGGCACCTCCGTGCTGGCCTTCCAAACGGATAGCGCCACACGTTTAGTCAAACAATTGGCTCATGCACCATCGATGAATCCTGATGAGCCAATGATACGTACTGCGGTATTGACGGAAGTGGGCAATATTTTACTCAGTGCCGTGCTGGGGGATATGGCTAATCAATGGCAGCGCCATTTATTGTATACCTGCGTGCCCACCTATGTAGAAGATCGTTTAGCTCATGTTTTGCAACAAGATTTAAATGATCCCCATGCCCAGATCATTCTGGCACATACTCACCTACACGCCCCCGAATTAGACATTAACGGTTTATTACTGCTGTTATGTCATCCATTTGAAGCGACTTAGCGGTGACACCCATCGTTCGCTATCGAATAGGCTTGTTGCAAGGGGTATTCATCGACTGCAAAGGCATGGATGTTGGCCTATTTTTCCGCTTTTTTTCGTTAAATAACCCGCTATTCGCCTCAAAAAACCGAAAAAACCGCCTCAAAACCACACCTTTTCGCTACGACACCTACCCCTCGCAACAGGTCTAATGTTGTAACACTTTTGATAAATTCTGATAGTCCTGACGCAATTCTTGATCTTTAGTTTTGAGACTATTGATCGTTTTGCAGCTATGCATAATCGTGGTGCGATCTCGTCCACCAAAGGCATTGCCTATGCTGGCGAGACTTTGCTGGGTCAGTTCTTTAGCTAGACTAATCGCCATTTGGCGGGGGCGGACGATGTAGCGATGGCGACGTTTGGACATCATTTCTTCTACTGAAATTTTGTAATATTCCGCCACCACCTGTTGAATATCGTTAATGGTGCAGACTCTTAGCTGCGTCACAATCAAATCTTTCAGCGCTTGCTGTGAAAAATCCAGAGTAATGTCTTGATGTAGAAAGCGAGCACTCGCCAGCAAGCGGTGTAAAGCACCTTCTAACTCACGCACATTGGACTCAATGTTATCAGCGATAAACCAAGCGACATCATCCGGTAAGCGCACAGCAGATTGTGCGGCTTTATTGCGCAGAATGTCCATCCGCGTATTCAACGGTGGTGGGTCTACCGATACCGTTAAACCACTGCCTAAACGTGATTTCAGACGTTCTTCTAAGCCATTAATCGCACCAGGCACGCGGTCGCTGGTGATGACCACTTGTTGATGGCCTTCTATTAAGGTATTGAAAGTATGGAAAAATTCTTCTTGCGAACGGACTTTACCGGCTAGAAATTGAATGTCGTCGAGCAGCAAAACATCCACGCTGCGGTAATAGTCTTTGAAATCATCAATGACTTTGTTCTGGATGGCTTTGACCATTTCTGACACAAAGCGTTCCGAATGGAGATACACCACGCGAGAATTGGGTTGTAGTTGTCCCAGCGCATGACCCACAGCCTGCATTAAATGCGTTTTTCCCAGTCCAACGCCGCCATAGATAAAAAGCGGATTGAAATCACAATTTTCTGCCGCTTGTAAGGCCGCAGCATGGGCTAATTGGTTGCATTGCCCGGTGATAAAATTATTAAAAGTAAATTTTGCATTCAGTGGGCTATTGACAATATGCGCTCGGCCATGATTGGAAGGACTGTGGTTGAAAAATCCAGAGGTTTTAGCCGAGCTTCTTAACGGTAAGACTTTAGCGTTTTTGCCTTTGCCGCCACGTCCTGAAGCCACTTTTTTAGTATTTGATAGGGTTTTGTCAAGGATTTTTTTACGGCTACCGACCTGTAATAAAACTTGTGTTTTATCACCATTGTTAAGTTTATTGAGGCTATTTTCGATATGTTCTAAGAAATGTGCCTTCACACGGTCTAAGACAAAACGATTAGGAGCCAGCAATAAGAGTGTACCTAGCTCTTCATGCACCTGTAGGGGACGCACCCAAGTATTGAATTCTTGGGCAGAAACTGTTTTTTCTAAGTGTTGTAAACAAGCTGTCCAAAGTGCGCTCACTAAAAGCTCTCCGTAAAGAATGAAGCCTTTTGCCTTTTTGCAAAATTCTTTGTGTTTTTTGGGCAGAAGAGTCTATACCATTGAGCACCTGCAAATCCACTCTACAGGCATCACAGGCAAGCGCTTGATTTTTTACTTATCTAATTGTTTTTTAAACGAAAAACTCATTATCCATAAGTCATTGAAAAGACTTTATTTCACTAATATTTCAACAAGATAGCGCTCCATTAAAAAAATTATATATATTTTTTCCTAATAGAAATTGTATAATTGCGGGTTTAACTCGATTGCTGGGTAGTATTACGC
>JADGEH010000012.1 GCA_016744475.1 Thiotrichales bacterium
CTCAGTGTGTCATCATCGCTGCTGTCACCTAAATCTAAAGATTCTTCTTCAGAATCTAAATCTAGGTTCATGTCATCGTCATCTAAGTTTAGGTCAAATCCATCATCATCATCACTGCCATCACCTAAATCTAAAGATTCTTCTTCAGAACCCAAATCTAAGCTCATGTCGTCATCTAAACTCAGTGTGTCATCATCGCTGCTGTCACCTAAATCTAAAGATTCTTCTTCAGAATCTAAATCTAGGTTCATGTCATCGTCATCTAAGTTTAGGTCAAATTCATCCTCATCACTGCCATCGCCTAAATCTAAAGATTCTTCTTCAGAACCTAAATCTAAGTTCATGTCATCATCATCTAAATTTAGGTCAAATTCATCATCATCACTGCCATCGCCTAAATCTAAAGATTCTTCCTCAGTGCCTAAATCTAGACTCATATCATCATCTAAATTCATGTCTAAATCGTCACTATCACTGCCCAAATCATCTAAACTATCATCGCTGGTTTCATCAAGATTCATATCCAAATCCAGCCCATCAGACATAGACTCTGATTCATCATCCAGAGCATCACCCAAATCCATGTCTAAACCATCATTGGTATCATCTTCTAAACCGAAATCCATATTTAAATCATCGCTGGTGTCACCCGCCAATGCATTTAAATCCATGTCTGTGTCACTATCATCGGAGCTTAAGTCATCCAAGCTCATATCTAGTTCAGCATCGGCTTCAGCACTACCATCCATGTCTAAGTCGCCTAAACCCAAATCTAAAGAAGCATCCTCTCCGGTGTCATCCGTTCCCATATCCAAATCACCGAGGTCTTCCACTTCATTCAGATTGAAGTCTAGGTCGTCTGCTGCCGCAATCGTCGCGGCATCATCATCGCTACCACCGGCTAACGCGGCGGCACCCGCCAAAGCTGCACCGGCTGCAATGGCTACGCCTGCGATTTGTAGGCTACGTCCGGTATTCATGCTGTCCCATAATTGCAGTGCTTGTTCCCAATGACGGCCTTGTCCATTGGTCTGTTCATGCAAAGGATGAGCATGTGCTTCAAAGGCATCAGCATCGTTTAATGCTTTATCGACTTCTAAGCGTTTGAGTAAGTATTCAGGATTAGTGGGATCAGCCGCGACGGCTTCTTCAATGCGTTGTTGTGCTTCATCAAAACGATCATAAGCCAGAAGAATTTCTACTTCTTCTAAGATTTCATCAGGTTCAGAAGGTGTTTGCAGGTCCAAATCATCTAAATTATCCAATTCATCGGTGTTTAATGATTCAGCATCAGCCATAGCCGCTTGTTCTGCTTCTTCAGCCGCTTGACGTTCTAATTCAAGTTCAACTTCTTCTTCCATTTTTGCGGCACGGCGACGTTTTGCAAAACCTAATCCGGCTAGCAATAACACTAATCCGCCTGCTCCACCGCCTATGCTCATCCAGCCACCGGGTACGCTGTCTACAACGCCATTCACCGTATCCATTATGCTGTCTTCTTGTAGCAAAGGATCACTGCTGGGTGTTCTAGTAGTCGGTGAGGTTTGCGTGGTGTCTGTTGCGTCTGCTGCTGCGGTGTCAATACCCGCACTCGCATCGGCACTGTCAACGGGTTCGGCTTCAATGGCAGAGTCGCTATCACTCGCAGTCTCTTCATAGTCCGCTTCAGTGCCATCATCCGCTGCATCAGCCTCGTCTGTTCTGCCTGAAGCTCCTCCTAAAGAATCAATAGAGAATTTGCGTTTAGGCTTCTCGGCAACAGCTTCAGTCACCGTATCAGCGCCTGCACCATCGGTGTTATTCAGGGCATTGTCGGCATTGTCGGCATCATCTAATGCGGCGTTTAAGTCATCGCTAGTGGCTGCGGTTTCCGTATTACCCGCATTGTCCGCAGCCGTAGAACCTGCCGTCGCATCAGTCTCTGTTTCATCAAATAAGCCGGATATGCGCTCATCCATGTTAGACGTATCAGAGCCATCACTAGCCGTTGTTGCATCAGCGTTAGTGCCATCTGCGGCCGTGTCCTCAGCCGTGTTGTCCATCATGCCTGAAGCGGCTTCAGTGCTTTCAACAGCACCTGCTTCACCGCCTTCATCAGTGGCTGACGCTGTTTGAAGTTCATTGGCAGCGCTTTCACTGGCATTGCTTGAGGGGCTGCTGCCTGCTTCTGATGTCTCTGTTTCTGTGGAGCTTTCGCTGTTTGCATCCGCTTCACCAAGAATCTGTTTGGGTTCTTGGCTCGCGCTGCTGGTAGCCATGCTGTTATCTTCAGGCGTGGCGGTGTCAGTGTCCGCCATGGCGATTTGAGTCGCTGCGGCTGTATCGCTACCTGCTTTAGCGGGTTGGCTGTTATTTGCAGCGCGTTCTTGGCGCATCTGATTTTCTAGTTTGGCTAATAAATCATTTTGCACGGTGAGCAATTTATCCAGTTTTTGCTGCATGTCCTCCACCATATTTTGGGTGGTTTGCAACTCTTCTTTTAATTGCTGGTTTTCTTGTTCAATGCGTTGGTTGTCTTCTTTCAGCGTCGCAATCTGCGCACGCATAGCTGTCCCTTCTTCACTGCCCGCCCCGCCCGTTGCACGGCTATGTTCGCCTGCACCGTCGATATGCAAACGTCCAGCTTTAGGGCTCATGGCAGACATGGCTTGACTGATGCTGCCATCAGAAGCGGGGGCAGAAGATTTGCTTTTGGCCGCCATACTGGGATTGTTGGAAGCCACTTCGCGGAATTCATTCCATTCTTTCTTATGCGTGCTCAACATTTGTGAGGCTTGTTTTTGACTTACCGTAGCCAATTCTTCATTGCTAGGCATACGCAAGCTGCGCCCCGTCCGCAGTAAATTCATATTGCCGCGAATAAAAGCGTTGCGATTGGCATTAAATAAAGCCGTCATCATTTGACGATGAGATAGCCCCGTGCCTTGACGCATACGTTCTGCAATCACCCACAAGGTATCGCCTTTACGGGTTTTATGACTGCTGGTATTGGCGGGACTGGCTACGGATAACCGATTTTTGCTGGCAGAAGGGGTGCTCACAGCACTACGACTGAGACCCGCTTCAGGCCGGGTGGTCAAGATGCGACCGCTTTGCCCAGAGGGTGTAGCCACAGCGGCAGTACTTCTTTGCGTGGGCGCACGCACCATTGAAGGGGTAGCGCTGCCATAAGTCGGGGGATCAAGCAGCACGGTGTATTCTCGCAACACACGTCCCTGCGACCAATTCACTTCCACTAAGAAGTTAAGAAAAGGTTCTTTAATGGGTTGTGCAGTGAAGATGTGAATCGTGCCACGTTGATTTGAGGAAGCCGTAAACGGGCTAAAACGTAACGTCGCCAGCACGGGCGGGCGCTGTAAACCTGCGCGTTGAAACGCAGCAACACTGGCGAGTTTAACCTTCACATCATTTTGGTCAGCCGGGTCTACATTGAGTAGACGGATGCTGGCATTTAAGGGCTGGTTGAGTTTTGACTTGATGTCGATATTGCCCAGCCCAAGCGCTTGTGCGCCTGTTGTGCTAGTCATCGCCAGAATGCTGGCCAGCGCCACAGCAAGTTTACGCTTCATCTCTTATGTCTCCGTTTTTGACCTGGAGTGAGAGCTGACAGGTAAACCTTTTGAGTCCAATGCGAGATTGACCTGTCAGCTCTAATTAACCACCTGATATTTCAATATCTCTCCTTATTGACCGTCACCTGCAAGGGCTTTATAGGCACAAGGAAAGTTAAGAAGTTACTTTATAATTTAACACTAACTGTCAATTATATATAGTCTTTTATTAAAATTTCTGCGATCTGAATAGTGTTTAAGGCAGCGCCTTTACGGATGTTGTCAGCCACCACCCACAGATTCAATCCGCGTGGATGTGAGAGGTCTTCACGCAAGCGTCCGACATACACCGGATCGGTGCCAACGGCATCCGTTACTGCCGTCGGATAGCCGCCCTCTTGGCGTTCATCCATGAGTTCAACGCCGGGTGCTTGGCGCATTAATTCACGCACCTGTTCAAGGCTAATCTTGTCACGGGTTTCGATATGTAAGGCTTCTGAATGCCCATAAAATATAGGCACACACACCGCCGTAGGATTGATTTGAAGCGCGTCATCCGCAAAGACTTTGCGGGTGTCCCGCACTATGTTCATTTCTTCTTGGGTGTAGCCGTTATCCGTAAATTCATCAATTTGTGGCAGTGCATTAAAGGCGATTTGTTGGGAATACAAAGTGGTTTCAACCGGTTTACCATTTAACAAAGCCGCTGTTTGTCCCACCAATGCTTGCATGGCCTTTTTACCCATGCCTGATACTGATTGATAAGTCGCCACATTGATCCGTTCAATACCCACCGCATCATAAATAGGTTTTAGTGCCACCAACATTTGCACCGCAGCGCTATTCGGGCTGACAATGATGTTGCGGTTTTTATAGTGCGCAATAGCATCAGGATTGACTTCAGGCACAACCAGAGGAATATCCGCTTCACCGCTAAACTGCGAGCTATCATCAATTACCACGCAACCTGCGGCGACGGCTCGCGGTACATGGAGAGCAGAAATCGCTGCACCCGCCGCAAAAAAAGCCAGTTGAACGCGGCTAAAATCAAAATCCTCCAGGTTTTTCACCACCCACATTTTGCCGTTAAAGTGCATACGTGTGCCCGCAGAGTGTTCGCTGGCTAATGGATATAGCTGCCCCACAGGAAAATCACGTTCTTCTAAGATCGCCAGAAGGGTTTCCCCAACGGCCTCTATCGCCCCGACAACAGCCACATCAAATGAACGGCTCATGCTAATTGACTACTCCCCAATTTAAAATGATGTTACGCAATAGCGTCTAAGGCTTTAACCACCGCATCACCCATGACCACCGTACTCACAGGCGTTTCGCCTTCCGCACAAATATCTGCTGTGCGCAGTCCTTGTTGTAAAACCTGCTTCACCGCTGCTTCCACTTTATCAGCCAAAGCCGCTTCGCCCAGAGAATAACGCAATAACATCGCTACGGATAAAATAGTTGCCAGCGGATTGGCTTTATTTTGTCCCGCAATATCCGGTGCAGAACCATGAATCGGTTCATACATGCCCTTATTATTCACATCCAAAGAAGCCGACGGCAACATGCCAATTGAACCACTCAGCATGGAAGCTAAATCCGACAAAATATCACCAAACATATTAGTCGTGACCATCACATCAAATTGTTTAGGCGCACGGACTAATTGCATCGCCGCATTGTCCACGTACAAATGGGACAACTCGACATCAGGATATTCAGTGCCGACTTGTGTGACGACTTCGCGCCACAGCTCCGTGCATTCCAACACATTGGCTTTATCCACAGAACACAAGCGTTTATTGCGTTTTTGCGCAGCTTGGAAAGCCACATGCGCAATACGACGAATTTCGCTCTCGCTATACACCAACGTGTTATAGCCTTGGCGTTCATTGTTTTCCAAAGTACGCACACCGCGTGGCTGACCAAAATAAATGCCGCCCGTCAATTCACGCACAATCAAAATATCCAGTCCCGCCACCACTTCAGGTTTCAGCGTAGACGCATTCGCCAATTCCTCAAACAACAAAGCTGGGCGCAAATTAGCAAATAATCCCAATTCTGCCCGCAAGCCCAACAAACCTTTTTCTGGGCGAATCGCAATATCCAGCGATTCCCATTTATAACCGCCGACTGCCCCCAACAATATCGCATCTGCGGCTTTAGCTTGTGCCAGTGTGTCTTCTGGCAATGGACGACCCGTGGCATCAATCGCCGCTCCGCCGACTAAAGCTTCAGACAGTTCTACCGCTAAACCATGATGTTCGCGCAAATGCTCCAACACTTTCACGGCTTCTTTAACAATCTCAGGGCCAATACCATCGCCCGGTAAAATTAAAATACTCTTGCTCATAATGTTTTTCTTTTTCAATCAATAAAATGAGTGCCTGGGGCGTTGTCCCAGGCTATATATAGAGAAATGATCTCAGTGATACGACTCAAGCCATCCGCTCTAAAAGGCAACGCAAACGGCGCAAAAGGCGCTAGAGGCGCAAAGAACGCCAGCGTTTCAAAACGATGTTTCACTCGTTCCCATGCGCCGAGGCTGTAAAAGAACTCCCGAAACGGGTGATTTTTCACCCGTAAGCTATTGATTTTACGTTGTCGAAAATCCCAAAAATGAGGTTCTTTTACAGCCTCGCCGCATGGGAATGCCGTCTTGACCGCGTTGCGGTCAGTACTGATACAGGGATAATATTTCAGTGGCACTGGAGTATCGTGATTAAGATATGACAGGTTTTTGAAATCCATCATATCTATCGTATAACTGATCTATTACCTCTATAGATATCGCCCCTTTTAGGGCTGACTAAATGGCGATTAAGCCTCTTGAAACAACCAAGGTGCAGTGCGCTGACGTTTGCTTTCATAAGCGCGAATCTCATCGGCATCCTGCAAGGTCAAGCCAATATCATCTAAGCCATTGAGTAAACAATGTTTACGAAAGGCATCCACGTCAAAACTCAGGGTCGAACCCGTCGGTAGCGTGATGATTTGTGAGTCCAAATCAATTAATAAGGTATAGCCTTCAACGTCAGCCACGGCTTGAAACAAAGTGTCCAACACTTCATCAGGCTGAATAATGGGCAAAATCCCATTTTTGAAACAGTTGTTATAAAAAATATCCGCAAAACTAGGCGCGATAACCGCTCTAAAGCCGTAATCCAGCAAAGCCCAAGGCGCATGTTCGCGGCTGGAACCACAACCAAAATTACTCCGTGCCAATAGGATTTGTGCGCCTTGATAGCGGGCTTGATTCAGCACAAAATCAGGATTCAGCGGACGGTCAGAGCAATCTTGCCCAGGCTCGCCACGATCCAGATAACGCCACTCATCAAACAAATTAGGCCCAAAGCCTGTGCGTTTAATGGATTTTAAGAACTGTTTAGGAATAATCGCGTCAGTGTCCACATTGGAACGATCCAAAGGAGCCACCAAGCCACTTAATTGAGTAAATGCATCCATGAAAGTCAAACCTTCAAACAAGAACCAGAAGAAAAACCCACCATCATATTGGATTGGCAAATCTATTAAAAGCACAATGGCTCAGCGTCGCTACAGCCATCGCATTATTAGCGTGAAAGAGAATGCGAAGCCGTAGCTTCGCCGCTTTTTTCTTACGTCAACGGCTGCGCAGCCTTTCCCCAAGTCTCCCAAATTCCTCGGCAGTTTTTTGGCAAGACAGGAAAAGCACCGAGTTCTAACCAAAAATGCGTAGGGCCGTGATAATCCGAACCCATTGAAGACAATAAACCAAAGCGTTCAGCCAATTGTGCCATTTGAAAATTATCATCATGGCTATGAGTGCCGGATACCACTTCCAAACCCTGTCCACCCAAATCCTTGAATTCACGCAGCAATTTGCGCAATAGTGTGCGGCTCATTTTATAACGCGCCGGATGCGCGATAGCGGCGACACCGCCCGCACCTAAAACCCAACCCAAAGCCGTGTCTAAATCCGCCCATTGCGTGCTCACATAACCCGGTTTACCGCGCACCAAATAATGTTGAAATATCTTGCTCATTTGGCTGGCTAATCCTTGTTTCACCAAATAATGCGCAAAGTGAGTGCGACTGATTAATCCGCCTGTGGCAAACGCCTTAGCCCCTTCATAAGCGCCTGTGATACCGATTTTTTCTAATTCCTCGCCCATCTTGCGTGCGCGTTGTTCGCGTTCGACTCGAATCTCTAGCAAGCCTTTTTGCAAGGCCGCGTTGTGGATGTCGATATTTAAACCCAACACATGAATCACCTGCGTATTCCAGGTGACGGACATTTCCACCCCAGGAATTAAGCGAAAACCCGCGTATTGGGCAGCGGCTTGTTGCGCTTCAACAACGCCTTCAGTGCTGTCGTGATCAGTGAGCGCCAGAGTCTGCACACCGCGTTCAGCAGCGCGTTGCACTAATTCTGTGGGCGTTAAACCTCCATCAGAGGCGGTGGAATGACTGTGTAAATCAATCGGGTTAAGTAGGCTTTTATCTACCACAAGTTGCGTAAGCTCCAGAACAGTCCCCAAAGAAACAATACCGCACTCCAAAAGAGTGTTAATTGCTGCTGGTAATACAGATATTCCAACAAAGTGGGGGTGAGATTTTTTTCATAGCCTTGTGGGCCTGCGCGAATCCCATCGCTTTGGCCTTCGGCAGTAATATGCAGCGTATTGTCTGCATGTGGGGTGATAACAAGGCGCTCGCTTTCAAACGAGTCAAACAAAACAAGATCGCCTTCTAATAATTCAGTTTGACGCTCATTGAGCAGCAAGGTCAAATCACCTTGCAAAATAGTCGAAACCCAGCGCACCGAGCTGGGTACATCAGGTCGTAAAAATTGTAATTGCGTGGCTTGCAAACTGATCGAGCGGCTGGTGTGAACCTGATCGATTTTTAAAACCAGCGGCAATTCGCTTAAAGAGGCAGAGCGAAAAGTTAAAACTTCCCCGGTCATTTCATCAATACTTTGTTCTTGCTCGTCTTCTTTGCCAGACAACACTAATTCAGCTTTTTTGACGCGCAAAGTACCACTGACCGTACCTTGTTTAAAAGACAGGCTAAGAATCTCTCGATCCAAGTCCACATCCACCCAAGTCCCTGCGCTGATGTGCAAATCCGACAAATAATAATCAGCCTCATACAAATCCAGCGTGTAGGGCCCTGCTTGATATTGCTCACCGCTTAATGCTATGGCTTGGACATTTTCCAAACTCAAACCCGTGCCGTTTAAGGATAAATGTTTACCCTGCCAATCCCCGCTACGCTCACTGATGGCAAAGCTCAGGCTATGAGTATTGACATTCATGCGCAAAGCATTACTGGGGGCATTGATGCCGACAGCCAATCCCGCCAACACCATACACAACATCGCAATCCCCGCAGCGAATAATAAGCGACTCGGCGGGCGTTCCGATTGTTGAAGGATTTTGCGGGCTTGAGCTACCCAAGCCAGATTATGCGCAGCCTGTTTAATGTCTTCGCGGCGTAACAATTGTTGCGCTGCTTCCAAAGTGCGCCGTTCAGCCTCTTGCTGTAACTGGCGGCGGGTGGTCGGGGTGAGTCGTTGGAGCGTGGAAGGTTCGTCGTCTACATTCATGGTGTTCTCATGTTTCATCACGGCTTAAGAGCCTATACGAAGATGGGGAATCGAAGCGAAAATTCGCCTCAAAACCACACCTTTTCGCTACGATGTCTACCCCTCGTAACAAGTCTATTAAATAAAATCAATCACTTGTACTTAATAAGGTGATTTTGTATCTTTCTGATTTTAATGTATATTTCATATTTGTGTACAATAGTATGAATTAAATAGAACAGCCCATAAATCTTAATCCATCATCAGTGGTGAATGGTTCTATTTACTCACCCAACAATTTTTATGTAGGAGGGAAAATAATGGAAGAAATATCTCAAGACCTTATTGTTCTTGAAGAAAGTAATGCTACAGATATCATTCCTGTCACGGTGACGGAACAGCCAGAAGAAAGCAACGATATAGCCCTAAAAAAGAAGAAACAAAACAAAAAATCTTCTAAAAAATCAAAAGAGCAAGCTTGCGCAGAGAAAATCACAGATTCAGCGTCAGGGCGTAGCATTGATTCCATGTACCGTAACGCTTACCGCACACAAGTAGATTTAATCCGAATTGCAGACAATAAAGCAAATATTATGATTTCAATTAATGGACTCATTATATCTATCGGTATTGCTGGAGCGGGTATGGCTCATTCTCTATCGTCTTGGCTGCTCTCATTTTCCATTTGTTTTTTATTGAGTTGTCTATGTTCTTTATATTTTGCTGTTTTGGCCGCACGCCCTAAAGTACGCAAAAACAAAAATACGGTTGAAGACTTTGCCAATGGTTCAGCCAATGTCTTATTTTTTTACGATCAAGCCAGTGTTTCACAAGATGAATACGTCAAAATTGTAGAGACATTGCAAGAAAAAAATGAGTACCTTTATCACCAAATGAGCCGTCATATACATAGCTTAGGGCTGATTATTTTTGATAAATACCATCTTTTGCGTATCTCATATAATTTTTTTATCTATGGATTTATTACAAGCCTTGTAGCACTTATCTTTATGCTCTTAGAAGTGGTGTAGACAAATGTAGATACTCCCTTGCTCGTCAAGTCCAAAGCAGCATTTTTTCATAAAAAATATTTATAAAGATGTTTCGCAAGCTGTTTGGTGCAAATCAAGCAGTTTGTTCTTTAGGCATGATATAAAATCGTTCACCCTCACAAGGTTTTCCCGTCTTAAACAGGCCATGAATCGCCTGTAAGCGCCTCCAAAGCGCGTTGTCTGATGCGCTCATACGCTGTTCAAGTCATGAGATAGCCGCTTTGTTGTCTTCCAGTAGATAATCTGGCGTGAACCCTTGACTTGTCATCGCATAAAGCTGATTTTTCAAGCATCAACATCCGCTATTTGCTGCGAATAGGCTTCTAAAAAGTCGTCTGGCTTGCCTTCGCGTTGAAAGTTTTTCAAAGCGTCTTCATGCAGCAATTCTAAATATTGGTAGCGGCTATCATCTATAAAAAACACATTTTCACGACGATTACCTTCTCGTCTCCACGCTGTTTCCAGTGTGGTCGGTGCGATGGGTGTTTCCGAGCAACATGAATGAGTTTTAAGCCGATACCCATCTACCTATAATAAATGTACACCACCTTGTGAGACTGTTTTATACTGCTCTAATGTGATGTAGATTGTTTCAAATGCTGGGTTTGTCGCAGTTTAGCGGTTTTGGTTCTTGTTACAGCTTTTTTCTCTTCAATGCTTTGGCGTAAACACATCGGGCAACGCGGCACTTGATTTAATTCAAAATCTGCTTGCAACACCGCTCGTGCATTCTCCTCTTCTTCGTTAAATACCTCCACCAATCCTTTAAACACATAATCAAATAACTTATCGAGTGCTATTTTATGAGTTTGCTGGCTGTGGGCATACAACCAATCAGAAAACTGCATGAAGCGTTCAAAGGGTTGTTGATTTAACAATAGTGTTTGAGCATGTCGGAAACGTCCAGAATTAATGAATAAATCCCAATAGCGAGCAAACCGAGTAATACGTTGCATATCATTAAAGTGCAGATGTTTATGGCTGAGCAAGTTGTACGGTGCTTGTGGGTTGTAGCGCATGTCCCATGCTGAGGTGTGACGAATAATGGGTGTACCGCGTAAACGTTTTAAAATACCCAATTGAATTTCATGCGGGTTTAAATGCCATAAACGATTAAAGCTCTGTGCAAAACTGGATAAATCTTCACCGGGTAAACCCGCGATTAAATCGGTGTGTAAATGAGCTTGAGTGTTCTCACGCAGAAAACGCAGGTTGTTTTCGGTTTTTTCATTATCTTGTTTGCGGCTAATCAGATTTTGTACACTGGGGTTGAAACTTTGTATGCCAATTTCAAATTGCAAACTACCGGGAGGAAATTTTTGAATTAAAGCTTTGAGTGTTTCTGGCAAGTGGTCAGGAATTAATTCAAAATGTAAAAAGGTTTTTTCATCTAAGCGTTGTAAAAAGAAGTCTAGAATTTTAAAACTCTGTTCAGAGTTTAAATTAAAAGTACGATCAACAAATTTGAACCGCCGCACACCACGTTGCCAAAGCACCTCCATCGCCGCTAAAAACTCTTGTAAATGAAAAGGCTTAGCGGTTTTGTCGAGTGCTGAAAGGCAAAACTCACAACGAAACGGACATCCTCTGGAGGCTTCTACATAAATAATGCGGTGTGCAATATCTTCATCGGTATAAGCGGTATAAGGTAGCGTGAGTGTGGTGGGAAGAACAAAACCTGCATGGATGATTTTTTCAATCGGTGTCTGTTGATTGAAAAGGGCTTCACAAAGCTGTGCAAAAGCCTGTTCTGCACTGCCTGTAATGACATAATCGGCTAAATCTGTCAGCGCTTGTTGTTCTGTTTCATGGCTGATTTCAGGCCCGCCTAACACGACCACAATATCCGGTGCGACTTGTTTAAGCACTGCAACAATATCAGTTATTTCTCGAACATTCCAAATATAAACCCCAAAGCCAATAATTTTAGGTTGTTTTTCTAAGAGTTTTTCAACAATATCGAGTGGACGCTGCTGAAGCGTGAATTCAAGAATCTGTGCCCGTGTTTGCAAACCTCCTAAGTTGGCATATAAATAACGTAAACCAAAAGAAGAATGAATATAACGGGCATTGAGTGTAGTGAGTAGAATGTCGTGCATTACATGAATGCTCAAGGCCATAATGCCCAGAGACAAACGCCTCCCCATAAAGCAATAGTTAATAACAGTTGTTTGTCGCCTAACAGTGCATCAGTTGGTGATTCTCCACCTTCTAGGCATTCAACCACAAACCAGTAGCGAAATAAACCAAAGAGCACGAAAGGAATGGTAAATATCATTTCGGGTCTCACGTTCATCACAAACAAGCTGTAAAACAATAAAGCGCCTGTTGCAGACATTTCTGCATAACGATCCACCAATTCTACCGTGTAATGCTGTAAAACTTTACGTCCTTCACCGCTGGTTTGAAGAAGTTCTTGGCGGCGTTTAACAGCGGCTAAATAGAGTGCTAAGCATAAGGTGGTGACAAACATCCAAGAGGATAAGGGCAAGGCCAGCGCCACAGCACCTGCATAAACGCGCAATACAAAGCCTATTGCAATGGTAAAAATATCTAGCACGGGTTGATGTTTAAGTGCAAAGGTATAGGCCAAATTCAAAGCTAAATAGCCTAAAATCACCAGCACGACTTGAGGCAGAATAAAATAACCGATGATTAAAGCAGCATAGAGCACCATCAATAAAACAATGGCTTGTGGTATTTTGACTTGTCCTGAAGCTAGAGGGCGTTTGAGGGCTTTTTTAGGATGCTTACGATCTGCTTCAATGTCATGCATGTCATTGATAATGTAAGTGGCAGAGGAAGCTAAACTAAATAACAGCACGGCTAATAAAGCATGAGTAATAGACTGGCTATTTAGAAACTCTCCAGAAAATAGTAGCGGTGCCAACACGAAACCATTTTTAATCCATTGGCGCGGACGCATGAGGCGAATAAGTCCGAGCATGACTGATTCATTTGCAGTAGAAAGGGTGTTAGACTCCATTGCTTTTCATTCTCTATATTGTGTGATAAAAACGCGCAAAAGAAGCTCTTGAGGAACTCCCTTCGTTTATGAAAATCGCTCTAAATTACACGATTTTTGCCATATTAGCCACTATTGCCAATATTGGCAGTCAATATCTTTCCACTGTTTTATATACAGGTTTATATAGCCTTGTTTTATCTGTTTTTATAGGTACTGGTGTGGGGCTTGTTGTGAAATATATACTGGATAAAAAATACATTTTTGCTTATCAGACCCGTGATGCGATGCACAATACTAAAACCGCTACGCTGTATACTTTGATGGGCGTGATCACCACGCTGATTTTTTGGGGCTTTGAATTTGGTTTTGAGTATTTATTTCAGCATCAAGGGCTGCGTTATATCGGTGCTGTGATCGGATTGGCGATAGGTTATTTTATTAAATATCAACTAGATAAACGATTTGTTTTTGTTTGAGGAAATACACATGCAGATGTCTGGCTGGGGTCGTTATCCGGTGGTGGATGCTCATCTTTTGCAACCACGCACCATTGAGCAACTCACCACGAAATTAGGTGCGCATTCGGGACAAGACTGCATTGCACGCGGACTGGGACGCAGTTATGGCGATAGCAGTTTAGCGGCTGAAATGTTAGGCACGCATTATTTGCAGCATTTTTTGAATTTTGATGAGAAAACAGGCGATTTAAGCTGTGCCGCAGGTGTGAGTTTGGCTGAGATTTTAGAGGTGTTTGTGCCTCGCGGCTGGTTTTTATCCGTCACCCCTGGGACTAAATTTGTGACTTTAGGCGGTGCTATTGCCAGTGATGTGCATGGAAAAAATCATCATGTGGATGGCTGTTTTTCTGAGCATGTGAGTCGTCTTAAACTGCTATTAGCAGATGGTCACACAGTGGATTGTTCGCGCACAGAACATTCAGAACTCTTTCACGCCACTTGTGGCGGCATGGGATTAACGGGCGTGATTGTCGAAGCCACTTTACGTCTTAAACCCATTGTCAGCAGCTTTATTCAGCAAACTTTAATTAAAGCAGTGAATTTAAAAGATGCACTAGAACAGTTTGAGAATCATGCTGATTTCACTTATTCCGTGGCTTGGATTGATTGCTTGGCTACCGGAGATCAATTGGGACGTTCTCTATTAATGTTGGGAGAACATGCTAAACAAGGTGATTTGCATTCAGGTCACGCAGGAAAGTTAAGTATTCCTATTGAAATGCCTAGTTTTTTACTCAATCGTTATTCGGTTCAAGCCTTTAATTTCTTATATTATAATAAAGTACGTAAAACCCGCAGCCATCAATACATTCATTATGAACCATTCTTTTACCCCTTGGACGGGATTCATGATTGGAATCGCTTATACGGTAAACGCGGCTTTACTCAATATCAATGTGTATTGCCAAAATCAGCTGGACTTGAAGGCATGAGCCGTATTTTAAAACGCATTGCACAATCTAAAAAAGGCTCTTTTCTAGCTGTATTAAAAGCCTTTGGAAAAGGAAATGAAAACTGGCTGTCTTTTCCATTTGAAGGTTATACACTGGCATTAGATTTTAAGTTGGATAACAGCCTATTAAGTTTGCTCAATGAATTAGATCAAATTGTTCTTGATTATGAGGGGCGTTTATATTTAAGCAAAGATGCTCGAATGAGTGAAGCGCTATTTAAACAAACGTATCCTCATTGGGAGCGTTTTGCGGCATTAAGAGAACAAACCGGGGCTGATAAAGTGTTTAATTCCCTCCAATCTCGGCGTTTAGGCTTGTAGATTTTCTTTATATCGAAAAAATAGATTTTTTTCACCGATTATTTAGGCTTTTTTATTCAGAATTTAGCGCTATTGTGTCATCTTCATGATTCACTATTTTAGGAGCCGTTATGAGTGCATTAGATGTGTCCGCATTAGAACAGTTATTTTCTCAAGCCCGCACACATGTGGCTTGGCAGGACAAACCCGTTAGTCCTGAGATATTGCGCCAGTTATATGATGAGTTGAAATGGGCACCGACCAGTGCTAATAGCAGTCCGGCTCGCTTTGTTTTTATTAGCAGTGCAGAGGCTAAAGCGCGTTTAAAACCGACTTTATCTGAAGGCAATGTGGAAAAAACCATGAGCGCTCCGGTGACTGTGATCATCGCGCAAGATATGGAATTTTATGAGCATTTACCCACTTTGTTTCCACACGCTGATGCGCGGAGTTGGTTTGTTGGTAATACCGCCGCAATTGAAAAAGCAGCTTTTCGTAACAGCACTTTGCAAGGGGCTTATTTAATAATGGCGGCGCGTGCTTTGGGTTTGGATTGCGGGCCTATGTCGGGGTTTGATGCCGATGCAGTGAAGGCTGCTTTTTTCCCTGATAGTCCTATTCAAGCTAATTTTCTATGCAATTTAGGTTATGGCGATGCCAGCCAGTTATATCCGCGTGGCCCTCGGCTGGATTTCGAGCAGGTTTGCCAAGTGCTTTAGCAGTATTTCTTGAGTGTCTTTAAGACATCAATGCTTTACCTCCCTTTATCGTGCAGTCTTGAACTGTACGATCCTTCACTCACTTGAATCTTAGAGTTTATGGATACTTTCTCGCCTTTGCCTTCAAACCCTGTACTCACTCTTGAACCGAATCAAGTCATGAACCAATACCTACAGGTTCGGCAAATGAGTGAGCAATTGTGTGAACCTTTAGAACTTGAAGATTATATGTTGCAAACTAGCGCTGAAGCCAGTCCAACTAAATGGCATTTAGCGCATGTTTCCTGGTTTTTTGAAACTTTTGTTCTTAATGAGTTTAAGCCGAACTACCGAGTTTTTCATCCGCGTTATCGTTATTTGTTTAATTCTTATTATGAGCAAGTGTCAGGCGGCATTTATCCTCGCCCACAACGCGGTTTATTGTCGCGCCCCACGGTGGCTGAGGTGTTTCGTTATCGCGCTTGGGTGGATGAACATATGCAGGCGTTGTTCATGCAAGCCCCGCAGGAAAATTGGAATGAAATAGTACGGCGTGTATTGATTGGTTTAAATCATGAGCAACAGCATCAGGAGTTGTTGCTAACGGACATTAAATACAATCTGGGTTTTAATCCTTTACGCCCCGCTTACCGAGAACAATCCCCTGTCAATGATGAAAGTCCAGGAGTGCCTTTGCAATGGATATATTTTCCTGGTGGGGTGCAAGATATTGGAGTGGCTCATTCGGATAATTTTGCTTATGACAATGAAAGCCCGCGTCATTCAGTGTTTTTGCAGCCCTTTCAATTGGCTTCGCGTTTGGTAACAAATGCTGAATATTTAGAGTTTATGCAAGCAGGGGGCTATGAAAATTCTGCATTGTGGTTAGCGGATGGTTGGAAAATACGCGGGGAACAACAGTGGCAAGCGCCTTTGTATTGGGAGCGACAAGATGATGAGTGGTGGGTTTATAGCTTAAACGGCTTTCATCGTTTAAACCTCAGAGAACCTGTGTGTCATATCAGTTATTACGAAGCGGATGCTTTTGCAAGTTGGGCGGGTCAGCGTTTGCCGACGGAAGCGGAGTGGGAAATCGCCGCACAAGCTCAGCCTGTTTTGGGTCATTTGCGTGAAACTGGGCTGTTGCATCCGTTGCCTGCCAGCGCAGAACCAGGTTTGCAGCAATTGTTTGGAGATGTGTGGGAATGGACGCAGAGTGCTTACCAGCCTTATCCCGGCTATCAGGCTGCCAGCGGTGCATTGGGCGAATATAACGGTAAGTTTATGTGCAATCAGCAGGTGTTACGTGGAGGTTCTTGCGTAACACCTGTGGATCATTTGCGGGTGACTTACCGTAATTTCTTTTATCCCCACGAACGCTGGCAGTTTAAGGGTATTCGTTTGGCACAAAATGGCGTGTAAGTCGGTCAAAGGAATGTTGCCTTTAATCCCCCCTCAATCCCCTCCTGCAAGGCGGTGTACTAGGGTCTTATACTGTTTCTAATTTATCCAGTAAAGGTCGCAGACGTTCTAAAGCACTTAAGTTTAATTGTATGGCTACTAGGCGTTGGGGTTTGTTCTGTTCATCCCAGATACAAGTGGCATAGAGTAAAATCCAAAGATAATGTCCTTCTTTGTGCTGGCAGCGAAACAAGGGATGAAAGTTAGCTTCACGTTTTTCTAAAAAGGCTTTGAGCTTTTCCATAAAAATACGGTAATCATTAGGATGAATGCGTCTGCGCAGTTCATCGGGATGTTGCTTGAGTTCTTCAGGCGCATAACCTAGGGTGATTTTCCAGCGCTCTGAGAAATATATTTCATTACTGTTTAAATCCCAATCCCATAAACCATCATTGGCTTTTTGTTCCACCAGGCGTAAGCGTTCTTGATTTTGTTCTAGTGCGGCTTCAGCTTGGCGGCATTCTGCCATCTGGCTTTTTAATTGGCTTTCATTATCTTGAAGCTGCTGAGATTGTACTGAGAGTTCTTGTTCTAGGATGTTGCGGTATTCTTGACTAATAGCTTCGAGTTGTTTTTGTGCAGTAATGTCTTTACTGGCTCCTCGATAACCGACCAAATGCTGTTCTTCATCTAAAATGGGCACGCCGTTACTTTGCAAAAAGACTTGATGACCATCACGATGTTGCAAGGTGCATTCTACATCGACAATGGATTCTTGCATGAGGAGTAAATTGCTAAGTTGATTGTTATAGACGTCTGCTTGGGATTTTTCCATAAATTGAAACGGGGTTCTCTCTAGCACTTCTTCTACTTGGTAACCGAGTAATTCAATAATGCGTCCTGAACTATAGGTGAAACGAAAGTGTTTATCCATTTCCCACGCCCAGTCGGACAAACTCATCACCATATCTTGAAAGCGGATTTCTGAGCGACGCAGTGCTTGATTGCGTGAGGCTAAGGCCGCTTCGGCTTCGCGGCGTTCGTCAATTTCTTTTTGTAACCAGTGGTTTTGTATTTGTAGTTTCTTTTGTAAGCCACCAATGATGAGATGAGTGTGCAAACGTGCGAGTAGTTCTTCTTCTTGGAAGGGTTTCGTCACATAATCCACCGCCCCCATGTTTAGGCCGTTAATTTTATCCACGGTGTCGGCGAGCGAGGTCATGAATATCACGGGGATATGCTGTGTTTTAGGATTGTTTTTCAGGCGATGGCACGTTTCAAAACCGTCAATTTCAGGCATGATCACGTCGAGTAAAATAATGTCGGGAGGCTGTTGTTCGACGATGTTCAGCGCTTCAAGGCCGTTGTTAGCCGTGATGATGGTGTATTGTGGCGCTGTTTCACTCAGGTAATCAGAAAAGGCCATGAGGTTGGTGAGACTGTCATCCACCAGTAGCACCACCGCTTTATCTTCTAAGGTGTTCATAAGGGTCTCGTCAATCGGTTTTGTTTTGCCAAGGCAGCAATAGTATTTGTCTAAATTGAGTGTAGCGCTGAGGATTGAGTCCTGCGACACCAATGGTCATGTCCTGATGCCCCTTTGAGGGCTGAGCTTGATAGGTGCCGAATAAGCGATCCCACCAAGGAAGATTAAAGCCAAAATTGCGATTACTTTCTGCCTCATCAGTGGAGTGGTGTATGCGATGCATGTCGGGGGTAACTAAGCATAAGCGCACCAGGCTATCGACGGACTTGGGCAGGTAAAGATTGGAGTGATTAAACATGGCGGTGGCGTTGAGTAATATTTCAAATAGGACAAGAGCGATAATCGGCGGCCCTAATAAAACGATCAATGCGCACTTAATCAACATCGACAGTATGATTTCTATAGGATGAAAGCGTGCGCCTGTTGTCACGTCGTAATCACCGTCAGCATGATGGACACGATGCAGCCGCCATAAGAGCGGCAGGGCATGGAATAATACGTGTTGAATGTAGATTGCAAAATCCATGAACAGGAGTGCGATGAGCACCTGCACATACAGCGGCCATGCCAACCACGGCAGTAATCCCCAGCCTTGCGCTTGAGCAAAGCTTGCCACGCCTACGGCTGCCAGCGGAAACACCAGACGCAATATCAGGCTGTTGAATATCACTAGGGATAAATTGCTTCGCCAGCGCTGGAGTTTAGACCATTGCAGTGCGCGTCTTGGCCAGCGCCATTCTAATCCTGCTAGTACGATGAGCAGGCCGAAAAAAACGCTCATTCGTAATAGAGGTTCGTGAGTTAATATCCAATTTTCCATAATGCCGCCTATCTTTGTGTCGGTACCTTTTGCGCGGCGTTTTTGCTTCGCGTCCGGTCATACTGGGCTAGTATTTGTTGAATAGACTTGTCTCATCGCAACGTGCTGATGTCATTTGGCGCACGGTTTGCGAGATATTTCTTAGGGTTACGCAAAGATTCGATGTCGCCGCGTCAGGTGAGTTCGATGTATCCATTCTTAGAAGCCGTTGGTCACAGCAGGGTACTGGGCATCATGGCCTTGCCACTGCTTCTTATACTTATAAAGTCTCATAGCGAGTTAGAATCATGAACACATCTCCACGGGTATTATCCCAGCTTTTTTCCTTGATTTTAGTGTTTTTCAGCAGTTCAAGCTGGGCATTGTCGGGATTGAATACGAATCCTGCTCCCGGTGCTGAGCTATTTGTCGGTGCGAATTCTGTGGCTCATAGAGTGACAGCGGGCATTAGAATGATGGAAACCGGGGATAGCGTGTTGGACATTAAAGCCGGAACAACGCTGTTCTCTGGCATTGATGCGGGTGATTTTCAATTGCTCACGGCTTTACCGCTGAGTATTCCTGATAATGCTCCAGCACAAGAACTGGTGGTGCAATGTACGCCCCAAAATACGGGGATGAGAACCGCTACGTTAAACTTAAGCACAAATGCTCCCAATCAAGCCAATATCAGTTATGCCCTGAGTTGCCAGGGTTTACTCGACACTGCACGCTATCAAGCGCTGCCTGAAGAACACCGAGGCATTTTTATCACCACGCCAGCCTTGGGCGAGAGGGGCACCGCAGGCATCGAATTTATCGAAGTAGGTACTCAAGATTTAATCATTGAAGCCGATGCTATTTTGTTGAATGGCTCTAATGCTAACGATTTCAAACTACAAACCCCATTGCCCTTAAAGATCGCTAATGGACAAGCGCCTCAAACTTTAGTGATTGAGTGTACGCCTTCAGCGGAAGGCTTACAGCAAGCCATGTTGCATTTACGCACCAATGTGCCTGATGCTCCTCTGCTCACCTATCCTCTAGCCTGTATAGGCAATGCGGGTTTTGGTGATGCTTTTGATTCTTTTCCAGCGCCCAATGCCACCATCAATTTTACCGAAACCGATATTGGTGTGGCTACCCGATCTTGGTTATCGGTATTAAATGCGGGGAGTGCTGATAGCACCACGAGGGGAGTGGCGGTGACCCAGGTGCAATTAACCGATAACGCGGGTGACTTTTCATTGCAATTACTCGATAGCACAGCCACCTTGGTCACTTTAGATGAAGCTCAATTACGTCCTGCCAGTGATTTTACGCTGTTGCCCCAAAGCACACCGCGCCAGTTAGCCATCACCTGCACCCCCAAAAGTGCAGGCAACCGCAGAGCAACCTTATCATTCAACACCAGCGATGCGGATTATCCGCAGCTTCAATATTCGCTACTCTGTCCGGCTCGTGAAGCTAACATTGCCCCCACTGATATTTTGCTCAGCAATACGCAGTTGGTGGAAGGCGATCCGGCGGGTACCGTGGTCGGTGTGCTCAGTAGCGTGGATGAAAATACCACTGATGTTCACACCTACGCAGTAATGACGGGCAGTGCCTCGATTTTCAGCGTGATAGGCAACCAATTGATGATTAATGATATGGCGCAGTTTGTTGCCAATCGACCTGAGTATTCGGTGATCTTAAACAGCACCGACAGCACAGGCTTAAGCATCGAAAAAGCTTTCATCGTGTCAGTATCACCCAATGTGATATTTAATGGCGAAGTGCGTGATGCAGCGGGTTTATTGGTGAATACCGTGGACAATTCAGAATCTTTTAGCCTCACCGGGATTATTTTACCCTCGCCTGTGCATGTCGGCTCCAATGCGATCATTGAAGTGATGTATGCCTATACCAACCCTGCTGGTACTCGCACGAACTTTGCGCCGATTCAAATGAGTAGCGCCGTATTAAACGCCGAAGTCCGTTTGGATTTATTCCAAGGCCGTTTGCTATATCTCCCTGGACAATTTGAAGTCACTCTGAGCTATACCCTGGATTCAGGTGAAACGCGCAGCGGCTTGGCACAGGTGCTCAATGTTAATAAAAACACCATTCCCCAAGATATTATTTTGAGCGGTCAAGAAGTGGCAGAAAACAGCCCCGTGAATACATTAGTCGGCACTTTGCAAACGGTAGATGGCGATCAAGGCGATAGCTTCACCTATGCTTTAACCCATAATCCAGGCGTTCCACTGGGCTATTTCCAAATCGTCGGCAATGAATTACGGATGGCTAACAGCTTCCCGCTGAACTTTGAAAACACCCCTGACATTGGCATTATTATCCGCAGCGTCGATGCCAATGGGGGGTTCATTACCAAAAACTTCACCATTAATGTAGTAGACCAGATTGAATCCCGCATGATGGGCGAATTACGTAGCAGCGGTACCTTACTGCCCTATTCCACGGAACAAATGCCCACGGTGCGCGGTGATCGTCAACTCACCTTAGATGCGCGAATCTTTCCTGAACCTAATTATGTGGGGCTACAGGCCGAGGTTTATTACGAGATAACCTTCACATCCACAGGCAGTGATCCCGTTAGCAACCGCATCGTATTAGACAGCGATGTTGTGCTGAGCGAATTAATGGATTATCAAGTCTTTGATCGCTTACAAACCCCATTATCAGGGACTGTCCAGATCACAGTCGGCTATCGTTTATTAGATGACAGCGGCTTTGATTTTAGTGACACCGTTGCCGCCTTTGTACTGGAAGAAAACACACCGCTGCAAGAAAGCTGGCCAAAACTGGCTCAACCACTATGCCAGCCAGAGTATGTATCCCCCGACATTCTCGACTTAAACGCGGCACCAGATAACTCTATTTATAACAATGACTTTTTAAGTCAAAGTAACGCGCTTATTGTGCTCGCTGATGCAGGACTGGTGTTGCAACAAGATGATTTAAACGCTGTGTTATTTGTGGATTTCAACGATCAACGTCTGGCTTGGTGGCCTTTATTGATACAAACCACCAGCGATGCGCCTCAAGGCAATGTCGCGCTGGGAACGCGACACACCTTAAAACTATGGTTAGACAACCAGTTATTGCTCATCGCGGAACCCGCCGTGCAAGATATTTGTGCCTTGCAAGCCGCTTTGAATGAGGTGATAGCGCTTGACCAACTAATGCTCAGAGATAGCGGTGATGTGCAGGCTTACACACAAGACAACCGCTTTTTAAGCTTGCGTCCTGATCTTGCCGCCTTTATTGCGGATGCAGCCGATCAAACGCCCGCAGGTTTTTATCGCGTCACACCCAGTCGTGCTCTGTTAGTGTATTTAGAGGCTAATCAGCAACTCATGCAACAAGGCTTTTATGCCACACCAGGATGGCCTGGGCAACTGGCGAGCCATGTTGACAATCTACAATTTGAATCACCGTCATTAGTGTATTTTCAATTCAACGGCAGCGCCTATCGCGGCGTGCCCGATATGATGGTAGAGCAAAACCTATCCGGCAGCAGCAGCGTGGCTTTCAATATTGAAGACATCGGCGATATGGATAATGATGGTCTCGATGATTTCAGTGTTGTGTACACCAATGGGGATCGCCAAGTGTTTTATACGGTGGCACCTTAAGAGCCTGCCTGGTCAATATAAATCAACTGCGGTGAAGCTCGCTACGAGCTTCTATTGACCAGATAATTTCTAGGCTCTGTTGTTCTTCACACACTGTTTTTTCCCACCCCGCCAGCCCGTTGAATAATCCCGCCGCCTAAACATTGCGCGCCTTGATAAAACACCACGGATTGTCCTGGGGTGACGGCGCGTTGGGCTTGTTCAAACTCCACCCAACAACCTTGCTCTGAAGCGGTGATAACACAGGCTTGATCGGCTTGACGATAACGGGTTTTGGCCTGACAGCGGTAAGGCATCTGCGGAGCTGTTCCGGCTATCCAATGCAGATCAATCGCTTCTAATTGCGGTGAAAATAACAACGGGTGATCATGGCCTTGTGCGACGATGAGACGGTTGTTGTCCAAGTCTTTAGCCACCACGTACCAAGGCTCGCCTGAACTCTGTTGCCGTCCACCAATGTGTAAACCTTGGCGTTGTCCTAGGGTGTAATACATCAAGCCCTGGTGCTCGCCGACGCGCTCGCCGTCGGGCGTTTCCATGATGCCGGGATTGGCGGGTAAATATTGGCTGAGAAAGTCTTTAAAGCGTCGTTCACCAATAAAACAAATACCCGTGCTGTCTTTTTTCTTATGCGTAACTAAACCCGCTTGTTCCGCCATTTTTCGCACTTTGGGTTTGTCCCATTCACCAATGGGAAACAGACTGGGTGTCAATTGCGCTTGATTGAGCATGTATAAGAAATAGCTTTGGTCTTTGTTGCTATCCAGCCCGCGTAGCAATTGTTGGTGTCCGTCAATCCAAGCCGAGCGCACATAATGCCCCGTGGCAATATGCTCAGCCCCTAAACGACGCGCATGATCTAAAAACACCTTGAATTTGATTTCTCGGTTACATAACACATCGGGGTTGGGCGTGCGCCCCACGCGATATTCTTCAAGAAAATGGGCAAATACATTGTCCCAGTATTCCGTCGCAAAATTGACCGTGTGTAGCTCAATGCCGAGTTTGTCGCACACCGCTTGCGCATCGCGCAAATCTTCTGTGGCACTACAATAATCCTGGGTATCGTCTTCTTCCCAGTTTTTCATAAATAAGCCGGATACCGTGTGACCTTGTTGCTGTAATAACCACGCAGCCACCGAAGAATCCACGCCGCCCGACATACCAACAATAATATTTTTTTGCATAGCCGTTAAGAACCGCTTGACAGTTATCATAGGATTCAAAATAATAGCAGGTTTTTCCGATTATGTGCTCCCTGCCAGACAATCGCTCAGGGGCTGATAGATTTTAGACATTAATGAGAAGCAACAGGAGTTAGGTTTTGGCTAATACCCCACAAGCAAAAAAACGTGCGCGTCAGGCAGAAAAACACCGTAAACACAATGCCAGTCAGCGTTCTATGTTACGCACCTATATTAAAAAAATCGTTCTTGCCATTGAAGAAGGCAATAAAGACGATGCAGAAGTGATCTATAAATCAGCCGTCCCAGTGATTGACCGCATGGCGGATAAAGGTTTAATTCATAAAAATAAAGCGGCACGTCATAAAAGCCGTTTGAATGCGCACATTAAAGCGATGAGCGCCGCCTAAATAAACGGGCACAGCCGTTATTGAAGCATAAAAAAAGCACGAGTGAATCACTCGTGCTTTTTTTGTTTTTAAATCGGCGAAAATCAGGCATCAACCTCGTCATGGGTGTATGCCTTGAGAGCCTATACGAAGATGGGGAATCGAAGCGAAAATGCGCCATTTTGAGGCAGGTTTTTCGGTTTTTTAAGGCGAATAGCCCGCTATTTGTTGATAAAAAGTGGAAAACCTGGCCAAAAGGGCGGGTTTGCAGCCGATTATCCCGTTTTCGTATAGGCTCTAAACATATCCAGCATGTGTTGTGACAGCAAATGCATGGTCAAACTGCCCATGTACCGCCCTTCTTTCAGTACAAAAAAATATCCCGTATTGTATTTATCCATTAAGGCTAAGGCTTTGTATAAAGGTGTATCGGATGCTGCATAGACAAAATCCGTTAGCACAAAATCTTCTACAGGAGCTTGCATCAAGGGTGTGAGCTTTTCCAGCGCATTGCCCGTGCTCATAGACACCGCGTTATCACTGATCAAATGCGCATAGTTACTAATATCTTTAGGTACACAAGTGCTGACTAGCAAATGCTTTAACGAAATTTTGCCCGTCACCTTGCCTTGAGCATCACAAAAGGGAATACCGGGTAAACCTGCATTTAAGCAATGCTGCACGGCTTCAATAATAGGCATACCCGCTGTTGCCACTTCACTGTGCACCAGTTGAGTGCAGTGTTTTACCAATGGGCAATGGGAAGTATCCTGTACTGCGCTGTTCATGATTAAGCTCCTTGCTCGCTACGCCCTTGTGTATGGCACCTAAGAAGCTATCGGGCCTATAAATCTGACCAGACAGCTTCTGAATATTTAACGTAATTGTCCTCGAAAATCAGTGACGGCGTTTAAACCTGAACTGCCGTGACCGATGGCGGGACTCCCACTACGCAGACGAAAATCACCATTATCAGGGTCCATCCAAAGAGGATCACCCACGTAATAGTTTTCACCATTGTCTTCGCCATTCCATTTATCTTGTTCACGGGCGAATAAGTTATTTTTAATCGTCAAGTTGGTGATATTAGTCAATACAGAAATTTGTGACACCGTGCTATCGCAAGCATTATTAAATACCTGGATATTTTTCGCATTGCGGTTTTTCAAAATAATAGAAGCGCCAAAATCATTATTCTTGCCATTGTTATAAAAGCTATTGTTATAAATTTTGATGCCATCAGTATCAGGCTGAAAACCCGCTCCTACATGCACACCCGTGATGGTGTTGTTGTACATCACGTTGTTATACACCTCAATGTTTTTGAGGGTGCCGCCGCGTTCAGCAGTAATCGCCAAGCCGTGCGGATTACAATCATGCAGGCGGTTATGATGAATTTTCAAATTCTCAGTGTGCGTATTCCACGCATCCACATACATACACAATGCTGGTTTGATGTCATGTACGTGATTATGATGAATGCGTCCGTTGCTACTGCCATCTTTCAAGCTTAAACCTTCACCGCCGTTACCTGTGCTCGCACTATGATGGACATGGTTATAACGCACTTCAAAATCATTCGTATCTTCACCAATGGACAAGTTCTCTTGGCCTTTGCTTTTATTCGCTTTATAAATCTCATTATTGTCCACCAACACCTGAGTGCTTTTCCACACGGCCACCCCCGAACTGGCTGACTGTGAGACATAATTATCTTGTATCACTATATCTGTACAGTTATAGGCCATAATGCCCATTTCTGCTGCATTTTGTACGGTAAAACCAACAATCCACACATGATTAATGCCATTAACATGAATCACGCCACTAAAAGGTGAACCCGGTTCGATATTGCGGGTTAAATTCAAACCCGAACCTTCTAAAATCACCTTCTCTCCTGGATAAGCCGAAAACACCACGGGACTGCCGGGTGCGCCACTATTCAATGGGACTAATTGCTGCTTATAAGTGCCCCCTCTGACCAACACAATATCGCCCGCCCCCGCCATGCTCGCAGCTTTACTCAAAGTTTTCCAAGGCTGAGCTTCATTACCCGGAGCATTATCATCGCCTTGATTCGACACGACATACACACGGTGTCCCGTATTCGCCACGCTGATATGCATATGTGAATGACGCACGCTATCCGCATTCAATTGTCTATCGGCTTGGGTATCAATGCCAAAAAATAGATCATATTCACCCGGAGGAATACGCGGCAAACTCAAAGACGGCGTGGAAGGCACATCCATGATAGGCAATTGAAACGTCGGTGGTGATCCCGTGCCCTCGCGCCACTGCGATAAATCTTCTTGCAAATAAAACAAACGTCCACCCGCCAGAGCCACGACCCACCAATCCGCCATTTGTCCAGCGGAGGTGCCCGCCTCAAGTTCAAATTGAATATTTAAAGGCTGCCAAGGATGCAAATGAAGCGTGCGTGCATCAAGAGGATTATCGTTATGCAGAGCAGAACCTAAGCGCTGATTAAGGTTTAACACCGGCACCGCTTGAGTGATTTGATGATGAGCACCAATGTCCACCGCACTGACCGACAAAGATACACTGCACAACATCATAAAAAAGCTATAAACAAGCCAGATTTTTTTGTAAAAAGAATGAGATAACATGAATGATCCACCTAGTTAAGAGACTTAAAAGATAAGCGACAATTATACGTGCAGCTTATTGAGCCTCTGTGGTCAAACAAGAAAAGGATTGGCGTATTGGTCAGAATGAGAGACTAATGGTAGGCCATTTAAATCAACCTAGAATGATGCACGGTGTAAATCGAGCGACCCATACTCAGCCCCTTTCTTCTCCATCGCCACTAAAACCCCATCCCAAAACAAGATTCTAGCTTGCAAGGCTTGTTGAGCGGCTAATTCCGCTTCCGCTATTTTTTGTTCATCGCCTTCACACAATTGCTCTAACAAACGCAATGACAGCGGTGCATGAAAATCTTCATCCAGATGAATATGGCGCTTTAGATAATAATGAAAAGTCGGTGCTTCGGCTTCAGTCATTCCCATTTGGGCTAAAAAAGCTCGAAACATCGCAGGAATGATTTTTTCACGTCCCAAAGCCAATGCCGCTGCCACCGTATGCGCTTGTCCTGAGTCAATAAATGCAAAAGTAGTGCGGCTAAAACGCCGCGCTGCATCAGGGACAAAATCTGCTTGTAACGCCGCTTGCACGCCTTTGTCCTGCACTAAGCGGATAAAGCGCTGCGGAATACTCACATCTGCTCCCACATCCGCCATAGCCCCACAATACAATTCAAAATGGCTGCTGAATGCGACCGCACTTCCCGGCACGCCTTGATCAGATTCTTCTTCCAGCACCAATTCATTAATAAAACGCCGCACACTACCCTCCCCTTGCGGTACCCAAGGATACGTCGCAGGTGCAATATGCTGCTGCAAATATTTAATCAAGGACATGAAATCCCAAACCGAAAACACATGATGTTGCATAAAACAACGTAAATCATCCAAGGTATTTAATGCGCGATACACCGGATGTTCATCTAGTGCTTGCTGTAAATCAGCTATCACTGCTACGTTAAAAGTCTTCATAATGAGGCTTTAATTCCAATGGTTGTAAATTGAATTGAACTATAAAGAAACCGTTTAAAGATGGCTCGGTTGTGTCAGTGTTCAATATTTTCTTGCCGATTTTAGTGAACCCTAGCCAGCGAGAAAAGACAGCGCAAACGGCGCAAGAGACGCAAAAGAACGCAAGCGTTTATAAGGGGGCGACATTCAGCTTTAAATGGTTAAGCCATCGTATCTTTGAGGCTGCAAACAGACTTTGCAACTCATGCAAGCGTCCTGTGTCCTTCGGCCTGATGCTCTGCCTGAGATTGGCTTCTGGTCTAGGGATAAGCTTGCTGAGGGCAGTATTATCCTTCACAAACGACTGAATCCGCCAGCGGAGCAAGGCTTGCGGTGTTTTCAATGACACTGAGGAATGAGACATTTTAGCGGGAACTCAGGTACAGTATGGTTTTTTCATCTGCTCATTAGGCTCTATGAAATGAGTCAATCTATAAAGGACTAAGACGATGGCTTTACGCATGAAAACCCGTTGGCATAAGGATAAATCACGTTCTCAGCAAGAGGTGGCTTCTGCCATTGCTTTTATTATTTGGCGTATTGGTATGGAGGCTTTGCTGGAATTAGAAAACGAGGGGTTTTTGACTTATAGCAATGATCATCGTTTACAGGTGATGGGGGAGTTTCTGGCTTTTTTGCTGCAAGTCACTGATCGTTTATCGCATGAGGATAAAATGGATAATGATGATCGACAGACTTTCATTATTTCAGTGGCTAAAAACTTGGTGCGTACTTTTGCTGAGAATAAAGCTGAATTATCCGGTGCGGGTGATCATGCTCAACCTTTAGTCGATTTGTTTAATCAACGGGCGGATGAATATGCTGATTTGAGTTTTGCAGGCGGTGAAGCAAAAGTCGATTTTTTACGCCATTTTGGTGAATGTTTACAACAAACAATGGATGGTGAAAAAGATAAGTATTGGATTGTTCAACGTGCGATTGAATCGGATGGGCCTGAATCCATTAAGCAGTTGAAAAAAGCGTTGAATGCTTTAGGTGATTAAAGATTGAATTATTTTGTATCTATTGTATGAATCCATATGGCGCGAGGGATGACTCAGATGTAAAGTATTATTTTTTATAAGATTCCACTGGTTTTTAAACAATAGATCATGGCAAACATCGAGCATCGACCTGTGCAGGATAACCGCGCTTAGAACAATGTTATCCTGCACATATTCAAGCGGGACGCTTCGCTTTGAAAATTTTTCAGTGGATAGACTCTATAATAAACGGCTTCTTCAGTTGCTATACCACCTAAAATACTTTAGTATGGACGGATTAATTGCCTGAGAATGATAAAGCGCTACAGTTTTGAAGGATTAGGTAAAAAAACCCCGCTATCGGGGTTTTTTTATTCCAGCTTGTCACTGACATAAGGCCAGCGTCTTGAGGATAAAGACCTTGCATAATCATCAGTTTAATGAGTTTGGGTGGGGTTAAATGAAGTGGGCCTTGTGCCCATTTTTTTGTTTATGGGGAACGCTGACATTGCTGCATAAACAGTTACAAGCATTGCTAGAACCCGTTGTGAGTGGCTTAGGCTATGAACTGCTGGGGGTAGAAAGTATTAATCATGGGCGGCATGAAACATTGTTGCGACTGTATATCGACCATTCTGAAGGCATTCGCGTTGAAGATTGTCAAAAAGTGTCGTACCAAGTGAGTGGCGTGTTGGATGTCGAAGAACCGATTCGCGGACAATATACGTTGGAAGTGTCTTCGCCTGGTTTGGATCGCCCGCTATTTGCGTTAGAACACTTCACTCGTTTTATTGGACATCAGGCGAAAATCCGTTTACAGCGCCCTTTGTTATTGGACACGGGGCTTACACGCAGAAATTTTAATGGTCTTTTAATCGATGTTAAAAACAATGAAATCATGATTGAAATTGACCAGATGATTTATTGCTTACCCTATGATCAGATTGATAAAGCGCATTTGGTGCCAACCCTGTAGACCTGATCGTTCAGGTGTTACAGCAATGAGAAACCGGGGTAAAAGGGAACGGCTATGAGCAAAGAAATTTTAGTGGTCGTAGACATGGTGTCTAATGAAAAGGGCGTGGATAAAGATATTATCTTTGAA
Source organism: Thiotrichales bacterium (assembly GCA_016744475.1). GTDB lineage: Bacteria > Pseudomonadota > Gammaproteobacteria > Beggiatoales > Beggiatoaceae > BB31. The sequence goes on from JADGEH010000012.1 coordinate 30,214, forward strand.
GCGCTTGAATGCGCATTAGTGAACGCGACTAAAAAGCGTTACGGCCCAGAATGGGATGTCGAAGTTAAAATTGATCGCCGCACGGGTGAATATTTGACTTCCAGACGTTGGGAAGTAATGACAGATGAAGAAATAGAATGGCCTGAGCGTCAATTGACTTTAGTGCAAGCGCAAGAGCAACAAGCTGATATTCAACTCAATGAGTTCATTGTTGAAGAAATGACTTCAGTAGCTTTTGGGCGCATTGCTGCACAAACTGCACGACAAGTGATCACGCAGAAAGTGCGCGAAGCAGAACGTGCGCAAGTGGTAGCAGCTTTCCACGAGCGAGTCGGCGAATTACTCAGCGGTGTGGTAAAACGCGCTGATAAAGGCAATATTATTTTGGACTTGGGTAATAACGTTGAAGCGGTGATTCCTAGAGATGAAACCATTCAACGCGAATCCATGCGAACAGGGGATCGTGTACGGGCTTATTTGAAAGCCGTCAGACCTGAAAATCGTGGCCCACAATTAGTCATGAGCCGCATGGCTCCTGAGTTATTGATTGAATTGTTCAAGTTGGAAGTGCCTGAAATCAATGAGGGTTTGATTGATATATTGGGGGCTGCTCGTGACCCCGGTTCGCGTGCCAAGATAGCCGTACACACTGAAGACCAGCGTATTGATCCTGTGGGTGCTTGTGTGGGTATGCGCGGCTCACGGGTGCAGGCGGTGTCTAATGAATTAAGCGGTGAACGGGTTGATATTATTTTGTGGGATGAAAATCCTGCCAAATTTGTGATTAATGCGATGTCTCCGGCGGAAGTCGTCTCCATTATTATTGATGAAGATGCGCATAGTATGGATGTCGCTGTAGCCGAAGATCAGTTGTCTCAAGCCATTGGTCGCGGTGGGCAAAATGTGAAGCTCGCAGCGCAACTGACAGGCTGGACATTAAATGTGATGACCGCCACTGAAGCTGTGCAAAAACAAGAAGTAGAAGTACAGACTTTAGTGCATTTGTTTATGGAAAAATTGGACATAGATGAGGATGTGGCTAGTGTCTTAGTGGAAGAAGGCTTTTCTACGATTGAAGAAGTGGCTTATGTGCCCATCCATGAAATGTTAGATATTGAAGGTTTTGATGAAGAGATTGTAGAGGAACTACGCAATCGTGCGAAAGATGCACTAGTGACTCAAGAAATTGCTAACGAAGAATTGTTAGAGGAAAAAGCTCCATCACCAGAACTATTGGAAATGGAAGGTATGGATGAAGCGCTGGCTTATCAATTAGCAAGTCAGGGCATTGTCACTTTGGATGATTTAGCAGAACAGGCTGTTGATGATTTGCTGGACCTGGAAAATATGGACGAAGCGCGTGCGGCGAGTTTAATTATGACGGCGCGTGCGCCCTGGTTTGCAGATGAAAATCAGGACTAGGTAGAAGGAGGTAAGCTACGATGGCTGAAGTAACGATACGACAATTTGCAAATGATGTGGGGATTCCTATTGATCGTTTGTTGACGCAATTAGGTGAGGCCGGGTTAGCAGCCAAAAATGCCGATGACCGTATTGACGAGAAAGAAAAGTTGCAACTCTTAACTCATTTGCGTCATGCACATGGTAAAGATGACGACTTGCCCAGTAAAAAGAAAATCACCTTGAAGCGTAAAACCACCAGTGAATTAAAATTATCGGGTGCTCAGGGTAAAAAGACAGTGAGTATCGAAGTGCGCAAAAAACGCACTTATATTAAGCGTAATGTTGAAGAATCTTCAGCTGCTATGATTGATCATTCTTCACATATGGAGAAAACTCAACGTAGTATTGAAGAGGAAATCAAACGTAAGGCTGAAGAAAAAGCCCGCCAGGAACGTGAAGCTAAAGAATTAGAAATTAGTAAACAGCGTGAAGAAATAAAAGCTGCACATAGAATCACTGACGCAGAAGAAATGGTGCGTCGTAAAATTGAAATTGAAGAAAAAATTCGTAAAGAGGCAGAGCAAAAAGCGCGTAAAGAAGTTGAAGTGGCTGAAGCTAAAGCCCGTAAAGCAGCCGCTCTTGAAGCACGCAAGAATGAAATGGCGGCTCAAGCGGCTTTGGCGGCTCTAGCCGCTAAAAAAGCGGCTGAAGCCTTGTCTGAGCCTCCTCCACCACAAGTTCAGAATAAAGCCTCTGAACCTGCGCGTACTGAAAGACCGGCACCTCGTGCAGATAAACCTCGTTCATCAGCAGCTCCTGCTTCTCGTAATGAGAAAAGACCTGTGCGTTCTTCTGCGCCATCATCGCCTAGCACGGTTAAAGATAAACCGCGCAAACCTTCAGTGGGTGGTTCTCCAGCCTCAACCGCTTCTCCTGCCAATAGTAATAAGAAAAAAACTGGCAAAGAACGTACTGTTTCCCGCGATGGACGTGATAGTCGTGGTGTACGTAAACAAGGGTCTCCTGGGCAAGATGAAAAACAGCGGCGGCATCGTAAGAAAAACAAATCGAATACGCAGCAACCTAGGCAATCTGAAAACAAACACGGTTTTACTAAACCAACTACGCCCATTATTCATGAAGTAGGTATTCCAGAAACCATTACAGTGGGTGAACTGGCGCAGAAAATGTCCATTAAAGCGGCTGAAGTCATTAAAGCCATGATGAAAATGGGCAGTATGGTGACGATTAACCAAGTTATTGACCAAGAAACGGCAACGATTGTTGTAGAAGAAATGGGGCATACGCCTAAACATCTGCAAGAAAATGATTTAGAAGCCGAATTGGCAGAAATGACGAGTGAAGGTGAAGAACTGCCACGGGCTCCTGTTGTGACCATCATGGGGCATGTCGATCATGGTAAAACGTCATTGCTGGATTACATTCGACGCACTCGTGTTGCTGCGGGTGAAGCCGGGGGTATTACCCAGCATATCGGGGCTTATCATGTAGAAACAGATCGCGGCATGATTACCTTCCTTGATACACCGGGACATGAAGCTTTTACAGCTATGCGGGCACGCGGTGCGAAACTGACTGACATCGTGATTCTAGTCGTGGCGGCTGATGATGGCGTGATGCCACGTACCGTTGAAGCGGTGCAACATGCTAAAGCAGGCGGCGTGCCTTTGATTGTTGCGGTCAATAAAGTGGATAAGCCTGAAGCTGATCCTGAGCGTGTTAAGCAAGAATTAGTGGCTCAAGAAGTGGTGCCTGAAGATTGGGGCGGCGATACGATGTTTATCAATGTATCTGCCAAGCAAGGCACTGGCATTGATGCGTTGTTAGAAGCTATTTTGCTGCAAGCGGAACTGCTGGAACTCAACACGGTGGCTGATGGTTCGGCGCACGGTGTGGTGATTGAATCACGCCTAGATCGTGGTCGCGGTGCCGTAGCCTCTATTTTGGTACAGCGTGGCACGTTGCGCAAAGGCGATATGGTGCTGGCAGGGCAAGAGTTTGGACGTGTTCGCGCCATGCTAGATGAAAATGGACATCCCATTAAAGAAGCAGGGCCGTCTATTCCGATAGAAATCTTAGGTTTATCCGGCACACCTATGGCAGGTGATGAAGTCACCATGGTGGCTGATGAGCGCAAAGCACGAGAAATTGCGCTCTTCCGTCAAGGCAAATTCCGTGATGTGAAGCTGGCTAAACAACAAGCGGCTAAATTGGAAAACGTCTTTTCACAAATGGAAGACGGCAAAACCCATTCGCTCAATGTGGTACTTAAAGCTGATGTACAAGGTTCTGTGGAAGCACTCAGCGAATCACTGGTGAAATTGTCCAATAAAGAAGTGAAAGTGGCGATTGTGGCACGCGGTGTGGGTGGTATCACTGAATCTGATGTCAATCTGGCTGTGGCTTCAGGCGCTATTATTATCGGCTTTAATGTGCGTGCCGATAGTTCAGCCCGCCGTCGAGTGCAGGAAGAAGAAGTTGATCTGCATTATTACAGCATCATTTATGAAGCCATTGAAGAAGTGAAGCAAGCGATTACGGGGATGTTATCACCGGAAATCAGAGAAAACATCATGGGCTTAGCCGAAGTACGCGATGTTTTCCGCGTAGCGAAAATCGGTGCTGTGGCAGGTTGTATGGTGTTGGAAGGTACCCTCAAGCGCAATAATCCTATCCGCGTATTGCGTGATAATGTGGTGATTTATGAAGGTGCATTAGAATCTTTACGTCGATTTAAAGAAGATGTTCCTGAAGTGAAAGCCGGCATGGAATGTGGTATCGGTGTGAAAGATTACAATGATATTAAAGAAGGTGATCAGATTGAGGTCTATGAACGTGTTCAAGTAGCACGGACTTTGTAAACCTTTAAATACCTTCCCATGCAGCATAAAGAAACCATCCTTTAAGGGTGGTTTTTTTATGCTCTAAATTCTTTAGGATAAGCCAAACAACGCTTGTGCATTTTTAGTGGTTTGTTGTTCAAGCACTGGTTGTGATTCATTGCGTAATTGCGCCAATGCTATTAAAACATCAAGCAAAAAAGCGGGTTCATTACGTGTGCCTTGATGATGAACTAAAGGTTGATCAGGCGCATCTGTTTCTAATAACAAAGCGTGTGCAGGCAGTGCTTTGACCAAGCGATGCAGACGCTGCGCTCGTGGGTAAGTAATAGGCCCGCCAAAGCCTAAATAAAATCCCATATCAATCAACTGCTGTGCTTGTTGCAGGCTCCCTGAAAAGCTATGCACCACACCCGATAACTGATGTCCGCGTCGCGTAAAGCGGCGCAAGGCTTGTAATACGTCATCCACTGCACGTCGTGCGTGCAAAATCAGCGGTAAATGAAAATCGACAGCCAATTGAATATGTGCTTGAAAATAATGCTGTTGTTCGGTGCGGGATAATGTCTTAATAAAATAATCCAAGCCGCTCTCACCCACTGCTACAGCAGGTTCCGTGTCTAAGCAATGTGCCAACCTATCCAAATGCGCGTGATAATGTTCAGCCAAATACATAGGATGCAAACCATAGGCGGGATATAAACCCGGATGTATTGTGCATAGGCGACGGATATTGTCCCAAGCGGCTGCCGTCACGCCAGGAATAATTAAGCCTGTCAGACCGACAGCTTGTGCGCGTGCCCATACAGCAGAAATATCTTGGGCAAAACACGCATGGTCAAGATGGCAATGGGTATCAATCATACTTGTCCAGCTCCCGTTTCGCCGTTCATCAGTCTTTTGTTGATATGCCCCATGTGCTGACTTGCAAAAAAGCAATGTCTGCGTAATATCAGAAGAATCATGTTTTATGTGTTCCACAATGAGGTGATTAATATGAAAAGAATCTTAAGTTTATGTGCGTTGATGCTGGCCTTTGCAAACCTGTCGGCACACATGCATCAAGATGAATGGGTGGTGCTGACAGTGGCAGGCAATGGCATGGTCGGTTCAGCACTGAATGATGGTGATTTAGCCACTGAAGCAGCGTTGAATTCGCCTAATGATGTGGCGGTTGATGCACAGGGGAATCTTTATATTGCTGACACGCTTCATCACCGCGTGCGTAAAGTCACCACCGATGGAGTGATTAGCACCGTCGCCGGTACGGGTGTCGCAGGCTTTAGTGGCGATGGCGGACAAGCTCAAGCGGCACAATTAAATGCGCCAGAAGCGGTGGCGGTCGATCAACACGGTCAGTTGTATATCGCAGATTTACGCAATTATCGTGTGCGCAAAGTCGATACACAAGGCGTTATCAGCACGTTCAGCGGCACTGGAGACAGAGCCTACAGCGGTGATGGCGGTCTCGCTATTGATGCACAACATGAATCCCCCGTTGATTTAGCCGTTGATCAACAAGGCCATGTCTATGTGCTAGAAAAAATTGTCGGTGCTGTGCGTAAAATTGATTCACAGGGCTTCATTCATAGCCTCATCGGTTATGCGCCTTTCAGTGAATACAGCATCGGTGATGGCTTGCCTTCGATTCAGGCGCAATTGTGGGAGCCGCAAGGCTTAGCGGTCGATGCGTATGGGCGCGTGTTTATTGCAGATACCAACAATAATCGCATTCGCATGATTGACACGGATTCCACCATTTACACCGTGGCAGGCAATAGTTATCGCGGGGTTTTTGCTGCGCAGTATTTACAAGAAGATCGCTTGGCGATCAACAGTGAAATCAGTATGCCTAAAGCGGTAGTAGTAGATACGCAGGGACGCTTGTATATCAATGATTGGGCACGGGATTTAGTGCGCGAAATCAATCTGGATAGCCGCTTAAATAGCATCGCTGGACGTGCCAATAAACCCGGTTTTTCAGGTGATCATGGGCTGGCTTTGCAAGCGCAATTTAGTCAAATAGCGGGGTTAGCGGTCAATGCGCAAGGGCATATTTATGTAGCTGACCGAGGCAATCATCGCATTCGTAAACTGATGCGCAACCAGCCTCCTGTCGCTGAAGCCCACTTAACACAAAACACCACACAAGCGCCCTGGCAGATCAGCTTAGACGGTTCAAAGTCATACGATCCCAAAGGCTTGCCGTTACAATTTGAGTGGTTTGATGCTTACGGTCATCGTTTAACCACCGCAGAGCAATGGCAGGCAGAAGTGCCTGACAAGGGTGAACACAGTTTTACTTTAAGTGTTTTAGATGCTTTTGGCTCACGCGATACCGTGACACACACCATTGTATTGGATGAGAGGCCCAGTAAACCCACGTCAGCCTGTGCTGAACATGCTGTTTTTGATGGATATACGGGTATTTTTCATGTGCCGGCTGTAGATATTGTGACACCGTTCTTATCTGAGTTTTCGTCCACAGTGTTGAGTGTGGATTTGTTCTGGCATCCTCGTGGTTTTTTCAAAGTGATGGATGTGAACTTTAAAGAACATTCAGCTAAGAGCACTTGTCACGCTCAATTTGAACTCAACAGCGGTCAATTATTTGTACCTTATGCCGATATTCAGCAACCACAACTTAATGGTGGAGTCGATACTCAAGTGTATGAATTGACGCTACAACAGCAGCTTTTAGGTATGCGTTTTCATGTATTAGAAGCCACTGTGTTGTCTCCTTGATCAGCCTTTAAAGACAACGCAAACGTTTACGGGACACACCGCTTAAAGCGGTGTGCCCCGTAAACATTTTATTCCTTACGCAATTTCTTTAAGCCTCTGAGACTGTGTGCTTCTGAAGGTGTTTCAAATGGAATCGGTTCTGGCTGAGAAGACGGGACAGGTTTGAAAAATTTGGCGAATAACTGCTGATGAGACTTTTGTGCAAAAGTCTTGAAACGTATGGCAAACTCTTCTCGCGCTTGTTGTTGCAATTGTTCTAATTGCCCCACCAACATCCCCATCGCTAATAAAGTAGCCGTGCCTACAGAAGTTTGTTGACCTAATTCATCAGCAATGCCGCGCAGATAATAGGCTTGAACTTCATAGTCTTGTAAATCCCCCAGGTTTTCTTGAAGATTTTTTAAAATCTTGATGAGTTTATTCATCTCTTTGGGGGGATACAAACTTTGAAAGAATTCCAATAAATAGCGCAGTTTTTTACCTTGTTTACGTAAATCATGCAGTTCTTCAACGGGCGTGTCCAGTTGAATCACTGAGCCACGCTTCATGATTTTACGATAGGCTTTCCAAATTCTTTCATCAGCCAAGGCTTTAATCGGACGCGCTGAATTAATCAATTGATGATGTGGGCGTGCAGGTGCATTAAGAAACACCTGCCAGTCACGAATGAATTTCTTGTAGGTCGCGGTTTGTAAATAGCGTTGCAAGCGCCCTAGTTCTAATGCCCGGTGCTGTTGTAAGTATTCATGCAAAGGTGTGAGATCAGCTTGCATGTGTTCGGGCAACATGGCGCGATAATCATCAAATTTCAGCAAATACACATCGAGATCACGAGTGGGTCCAGTGATGTCTCCAAGTTGTGCAAAGCGTGCTCGCATACGTTCGATCATGCTTTTGGGTAGCACAAAAGGAATTTGCGTCAAAGCCGTGCGGGTGCGGCGTACAGCCACACGATAATCATGCAAAAACTCAGAATCCAAATCTTCTTGCACACCCGCTTCATTGTCTCGCAACGTGGCTAATAAGGTTTTCATCACGAATTTAGCCGCTTGATTGGCTCGCATATCCGGTGACAATTGTAAATTTAGTTTGCTGCTATAACTGCCGGGTTCTTTATCGCTATGTTGAAGAATGCGCACGGGCAAGGGCGTATCGTCTATCTGTAAACTCAGGTCTTGGCGTAAATAATCGCTGATTTTTCGAGCGATTTTACCTTTGCCTTTGATCGGGTTTAAGTGGATAGAAGTCGGTAAGGTCTTGGCTGGACGGCCTGCGGGATGTAATTTTGGGGTTTCTAAACGCAAGCTCAGCAAGGGATTTTGAGCCACATCCATGAGCCACCATTGTTGAATGTGTACGCTGATTTTTAATTGCGCTAATAAGGCTCGCATCTCTAACAAACCATCTAAATGATGGCGCAAAGCACTTTCAGGTAAATCCCAAGCAAAGCGCGGAATATCGCTGACGCTTAACATTTCGCTGCGTTTACCCGACAGCAGATTTTGCGTGTATAGCAGTGAACCTTCATCACTGGGTTCTGCCACCAATAAGGTGTGTTTTTTATACAATCGCCAGTCAAAACTGTCGTAATAAATACTGTGTTGGATTTGTACGTCGCTTTGATGTAAGGGCATCAATGTGCTGAGTTGTTGCTGGAGGATGTTGAGTTGTTCAATGTTGTCCAAACGAAATTGTCGGGGGTATTTTTTCATTATGTTATGGCTCCCTTAGTCGATTAGGGCTTCAGTTTGGGGCGGAATGCGGAGTTTCACGCCCCGTATCATCGAGCAAACGCCCGTCTTGTAAAATCAATGCACGACATCCCGTAGAACGAATCAAACCTAAAGCATGTGAGGCAATGAGTACCGTCACGCCCACTTGATTGAATTCCATAAATAATTGGATGATTTCTCGTGATAATTCTGGATCCAAATTGCCCGTGGGTTCATCCGCCAATAATAACGGCGGTTTATTAACCACCGCACGGGCAATGCCGACACGTTGTTGTTGTCCGCCGGATAAAGTGATCGGATAACTGCGTTCTTTATCCAACAAACCCACTTTATCGAGTGCTGCACGCACGCGACGACGAATATCTTGATGTCGAAAACCAGCAATAACCAGTGGCAAGGCCACGTTATCAAATACGGTACGATCAAATAATAGGCGATGGCTTTGAAACACTATACCCATACTACGCCGCAAATACGGCACTCGGCTTGAAGATAAGCGATTTAACTGCTGACCATTGATAATGATCTGACCGCTGCTGGCCTTCTCAATAAAAGCAATCAGGCGCAGTAAAGTGCTTTTGCCTGCACCCGAATGCCCCGTGAGAAAAGCCATTTCTCCGCGCCCAATATGAAAGTTCACCCGTTTTAGGGCTTCAAATCCACCAGGATAGCGTTTATTCACCGCGTCAAAACGAATCATGTCAATCATTTACTCACCGCTGTGTACACTCAAGAGTAGAGCCATGGCGGTCATTTATTTTGCACACATCGGAAAACCGAGCGCTTCACGCTTCGCATAATAGGCTTCCGCCACCGCACGCGCCAAAGTGCGCACGCGCAAAATAAAACGTTGACGTTCGGTGACAGAAATAGCCTGACGGGCATCTAATAAATTAAACGTATGCGAGGCTTTTAGCGTCATTTCATAAGCGGGCAATGGCAAGCCTGCTTCGATGAGCTTTTTACTCTCGCTTTCATAAGTGTCAAATTGCTGAAACAAGGCATTAGTATCCGCGTGTTCAAAATTATAAGTAGACATTTCCACTTCATTTTGATGAAACACATCGCCATAAGTGATTTTGCCTAAAGGCCCATCCGTCCAGACCAGATCGAACACGCTTTCTACGCCTTGTACATACATGGCAATGCGTTCCAAGCCGTAGGTGATTTCGCCCGTTACGGGCTTGCATTCAAGTCCACCCACTTGCTGAAAATAGGTGAATTGTGTGACTTCCATGCCATTTAACCAGACTTCCCAGCCCAAGCCCCAAGCGCCTAATGTGGGGGATTCCCAATTATCTTCCACAAAACGAATGTCATGTTCTAACGGGTCAAAACCCAAGACTTTTAACGAATCCAAATACAGCGCTTGAATCTCTTTAGGCGAAGGTTTGATCACCACTTGGAATTGATAATAATGCTGTAAACGATTGGGGTTTTCGCCATAACGACCGTCCGTAGGGCGGCGTGAAGGCTGCACATAAGCGGCACTCCAAGGCTCAGGCCCTATGGAACGTAAAAAAGTTGCGGGATGAAAAGTCCCAGCCCCCACTTCCATATCATAGGGTTGAACGATCACGCAGCCCTGCTGTGCCCAGTAGTTTTGCAGGGCTAAAATGAGTCCTTGGAATGTTTGAATACTGTTGGAATCTTGAGTCAAGGTGAATATCCGCCTGAGTGAATAGACTGGTCCAAGCTTAAAACAGCGCTGCTTTTCGCTACGGCGTTTAAACCCAGACAAGTCTAATGATGAATGTAAATACTGGGAATTATAGAAACTCAATGATAAAACTGCCAAACAAAAACGCAGAGGATGGGTTTATAGGCTTAAAATGCGCTTTTTTGAGGGGTTTTTCCAGCGTCAGATAAGGCGCTGAAATTGCGCAAAATACAGACGCGATCTGCTATGCTTTTCTCATCCAGCTAAACCTTTTTACTTTTCTTCCTAAGTCGTCTTGCAAAAGCCCCTTATCAAAGGCTCATTCTATAACAATGGAGACCCATCATGCGGTACCAAATTAACCAGTATTTATCTCTATGCGTATTGACCAGTCTCAGTATGCTGTTTTCTGTGAGCGCTCATGCTCTCGAATTCAAATGTTGGACCAACGACTCAGGTGTCATGGAATGTGGTAATACCATTCCTTCTCAATATCTCAGTCAAGGCTATGAAGTACGTGATGATCAAGCCACAGTGGTTGAAACTAAATCACGGGAAATGAGTCCCGAAGAACGTGCTCGACGTTTATCAGAAGAACGTAAACGCATTGAAGATGAGAAAAAATCAAAACAACAAGCTGAAGAAGATAAGCGTTTATTGGATTTATATCCCAGTGAAAGAGACATTATTAATGGTCGAGACTTAAAAGTAGGCCGTATTGATAAAAGTATAGAAATCACCGAAAAAGATTTACACTCCCGCCAGCAGCGCTTGGAAAAATTACAAGTACAAGCTGAACGCTCTGCTAAACGCACTGATAAAGTATCTAAAGAAAATCTAAAAACCCTGCAATCACATATTCAAAGTTTAGAAGGGCAAATTGAAACCATTCAAACTTCAATTGCGAGCAAAGAAAAAGAAAAGTTGGAAATTCAACAAGAAGCAGCCGCTACCCTGAGCAAATATCGAGAAATTCAAGCGCGTGTCACACGTCGTATTGAATACTTAAGGAAAAAAGCCCAAGAAGCTAAAAAAGCTAAAGAAGCCCAACGAGCGAAGAACTAATGGATATTCTAGTCTTATATTATTCACGTCACGGTAATGTGAAACAGATGGCGCGGCAAATCGCACGCGGCATTGACAGTGTAGCGACGTGTCAAGCCCGTATTCGCACGGTGCCCGCAGTCTCTGCGGTCTGTGAAGCGGTTGAAGATAGCATTCCGGCTGAGGGTGAACCTTATGCCAACACCACCGATTTAGAAGAATGCGCCGGATTAGTATTAGGTAGCCCGACACGTTTTGGCAATATGGCGGCACCGCTGAAATATTTCTGGGATCAAACCGGCAAACAATGGTTATCAGGCGCATTAATTGATAAACCTGCCGCTGTATTCACCTCCACCAGCAGCTTACATGGTGGACAAGAAACCACTTTATTATCCATGATGTTACCTTTAATGCATCACGGTATGTTGTTGTTAGGATTACCTTATAGTGAACCTGATTTACTCAATACTCGTAGTGGTGGCACCCCTTATGGAGCCAGTCACTTAGCGGGCGCTGACAGCCAAATGCCTTTAAGCGATGAAGAAAAACGTTTATGCCAAGCCTTGGGACAGCGTTTAGCCAACACCTGCGTGAGTCTGCAAAATAAGTGACTCGCAGTGTTGATAGAAGAGAATGAGAGCCTATACGAAGATGGGGAATCGAAGTGAAAATTCGCTTTATCCCGTTTTCGTATAGGCTCTGAGTATTTGAGGGTTTGACAATGGACGAGTAGAGGGAGAATCCTCGTCGCAAAAGCAGGGGGGGGTAAGAGAGTTTTTTTATTCGTTATGAATGAAAAAGCCGATTTATATCCACTGTTTTGTTGTTGAGGCATACCCCGCCACTTGTCTAATGGTGTTCATTTCACCGTCCAGGAAAAACATGGAAACATTAGATCAAAGTCTACAAGCCTTGCGCACCAAATACGCAGAAAAACTACCCCGTGTTTTAAGTCAGATAGATGATTTATGGGCGGCTTTAAATCTTCAGTGGCAAGTGGAACGTTTAGATGAACTCCATGCCAGAATACATAAGGTAGCAGGTTCTGCGGGTAGTTTTGGTTTCAATGAACTTAGTCGTGTTGCGCGTGAACTAGAAATTTTCTTACAAGACTTGCAACGCCGCACCACCCCCGCCAATGAGGTTGAACGAAAACATATTTCAACTCATCTCAGCGCCTTTCATCAAGCCGCTCAACAAAACCCGCCTACCACCCCTTCTCATCATCCTGAAGTGATAAGCGCAGCTTCTGCTTTTGCTTCTACACCTATTTCTGGGAAACTCATCTATTTAGTCGATGATGATACTGAACTGAGTGATTATTTGGCGTTACAAATTCGTCAATCAGGATTTGAAGTGAAGGTTTTTAATCAAGTGGATTATTTGCCGGATGCTGTACGCCAGAGAGTACCGGATGTATTGTTAATGGATATTATGTTGGCTGAAGATGATTTAGCAGGGCCTCGCATTATTTTTAATCTACAAAAACATCGTCAACATCCCCCGCCCGTTGTCTTTATGTCAGCTCGAGTGGATATGAAAGCTCGCCTTGCTTCAGTCCGTGCGGGCGGTCATGCCTATTTTACGAAACCCATCAATATCAACGCTTTGATTCATAAGTTGATGGAACTGGCTCATCCTTTAGAAAATGATACCTTGCGGGTATTGATTGTTGATGATAGCGGTGATTACGCAGAAGACTTCACGGCGACTTTGCATGATGAAGGTATTCAGGTCAAAACGTTATTAAAGCCCCTGCAAATGACACAAGCGATGGATAAGTTTGCGCCTCAATTGGTATTGATTAATCAGCATTTACCAGGATTAAATGGGGTTGAATTAGCACAAATTATTTTGCAGCAAGAAGCCTATCAACAATTACCCGTGATCTTATTTAGTGAAGAATTTAATCCCGATTTACAACGGGCTTGTCGTCAGGGGATTGCTCAAGATTATATTACAACACAAATTGAACCTGCCTATTTAGCCGCATTAGTACAGCACCGTATTCTTCAAGCACAACGCTTGCAGGTGCATCAGCATCAAGAAGATAAGCATCAGTTAAATACGGGCGAGACCAATCATTTGAATAAAGATCGCCTCACTGGTTTATATAAGCGCAAATATTTATTAGATAAAATTGAAATTGTGGCTAAGCAACAAGAAGAGGATGAGCATTCTTCTTGTTTGTTATATATTAAATTAGATAATTATCGTGATCTTGATCGGGCGATGGGTTTAACCGCGACTGAAGCATTAGTCGTAGAAACTGCACGGTTTTTACAAACTCAAATTCAAACTGAAGAAGTATTATCGCGTTTAAGTGATGATACTTTTATGATTCTGACACGCCACCGTTCTTTGAACAATGTGCGAGCTTTGGCTGAATTGATTCGCACCACGTTAGAAAATCATGTCACGGAAGCCGATGATGGTGAACACATTCTGAGCACTTGTACGGTAGGTCTGAGTTTGTGCCATCAATCGCATATCAAAAACCCCGAACAAGCATTGTTAGAGGCTGAAAATGCCTGCGTCTTAGGGCAAAGCAAAGCTGGAGGTAATCGAGTCAGCTTGCATCAGTCGGCTATGGCTGAAAAACGTGAGCAACAACATCATGAGCATTGGCGGCAAACCATTGAATTAGCTTTAGAATACAATACATTTTTCTTGGTATTTCAGCCCATTACTCACTTACATGGGGACACCAAAACGCTCTATGATGTGTTACTACGTCTGCAAAATCCTGATAAAAATGCAGATGATATTTTGCCCACTTGTTTTTTACCGATAGCAGAAGATACTGGGCAGCTTAAAGCCATTGATCGTTGGGTGATAAAAACGGCCATAGTCACACTCATGCGTGAATACAAAAAAAACTATCCTGTGACCTTTATTGTGCGTTTATCTGAAATATCGGTGCTGGATGATAGTTTATTGGGTTGGTTAAATGACAGCCTGCGTTTAGTGTCTTTTCCTCATGAACATTTGTTATTTGATATACCTAAGATGCTGGCTCACAAGCACTTAAAGCGAGTACAAGATTTTATCAAAGAGATTAAAGCATTAGGTTGTGGTTTGGTGTTAAGCCATATTGATGAGCAAAGCCATTCTCAGCAATTGTTACATGTATTACAGCCTGATTTTATAAAATTAGACAATGATCTCATTCATGCCTTGGCTAATAGTGAAAATACCATACAAGACAGTCTTTTAAGCTTGGTTCAAGAGGTACATGAGCAGCATAAATTAGTCATCGCACCTTTTGTTGAAAATATGCAATGCTTAAATAAACTCTGGCAATGTGAAATTGATTATATTGAGGGACATTTTGTTGAAGCACCAGAAAAGCATTTAAATTATGACTTTAACGCTAAAGAGGGGTAATTATCCTAATAGCCTCCTTCATTTAAGATACTTTTTGAACTATTCCATCATTGTCACCTTATGTCATGATAGCGTTTTTACCACCTCTTAGTATCATGTTTTATAGAAGGAGAACTCACTTGAAACGCAGTTTTTATTGGCCTCTTGCCATAGCAGGCTTGATCACTCTAAGCGCTTGTTCTTATGATGATAATCAAGCATACACTGTGCAAAACTTTATACAAGGTGCCGCGTTCAACGGCACTGTCTCAGTTAATTTTAGCCCTGATAATGAACTGTTCATTATTGATGCTTTTTCTAAAAGAATTGTAAAAATAGATCAACAATCAGGTGAGGTTCTAGAATCCCTAACCGAAAAAGTAGATGGCCCAGCAGATTTGGATTTTGCACCTGATGGAACTTTATATTGGGTAAATATATTTTCAGGCGAAGTGTATAAAAGAACCACGGAGGGTGTCGTGAGTTTAGTGGCTGAATTAAATACAGTGGTAGATGGTATTACGGTGAATGCTGAAGGCCGAATTTTCACGGCAAGCTTTGTGCCGGGTGAAGATGCTTTATGGGAACTCGATCCTTTAGGGGTACAGCCGCCGCGTGTGGTGGTGGAATTAGGGGGGTTTGATGCCTTTGATTTCGGCCCTGATGGCTATTTATACGCACCTGATTATCTCAATGGCACAGGGCAGGTTTACCGTATTGATGTCGATACCGGAGAGGTTAAAGTTATTGCTGATGGTTTTTGCCAGCCGATTTCCACTAAATTTAGCCAGGCGGGCGAATTATATGTGCTAGACCATTTATGCCCACAGGTGGTCAAAGTGGATGTAACAACAGGTGCCAAAACGCTCATCGCTGAGGTTGATGCGGGTGCCGATAATTTTGCTTTTAATCAACAAGATGAGTTGTTTATTGCTTTTAATGCCGATTCTTATATTGGTAAAGTGAATAATGATGGCTCAGTCGATAAAATCACTCGAGGAGGCGTATCTGCACCCGGCGGCATTGCGATTCGCCCTGATGGCTCACTATTTGTGTCTGATGTGTTTGGCTTACGCCGTTTTGATGCAGCCAGTGGTGAGCTGCAACAATCGTTTTATACCGATGATGGCATCATTCCGGCTCTGAGTCTTTACGACGATGGTCAATATTTAATCACCACCTCCCATCTTTTTGGCGGTTTTGTGCAAGTGTGGAACCCCAGCACGGGAACCGCCGTTGAAACACACGTTGATTTCCAACAACCCATAAACGCTATCCGTTTTCGTGATGAGGTGATTGTCGCAGACATGGGGATTGGCAGTGTGGTGACACTGAATGGGCGCACGCCATTGATTGAAGGACTGAAAGTACCCGCAGGTTTAGCTGCTAATGGCGATGATTTATATGTGGGCGATTGGGAAACAGGTACGATTTGGAAAGCGGTAGAAGCGGGCGTGTCACTCAATCCACCGCAAGCTGTAGTCGAAAATTTGTCCAAACCTGAAGGCATCGCGTTTGACAATGAAGGCCGCTTATTGGTGGTTGAGGTGGGTAATAAGCGTTTAATCCGCATTGATTTTACAGACAACAGCACCTTTGTCATAGCGGAAGATTTAGCTTTAGGATTAGAACCGCCTAAAGGTGCAGCGCCTACTTGGGTCGCCTTAAGCAGCGTGGCAGTGTCTTCATCCGGCGCATTGTATGTGACCAGTGACGTGGATAATCTCATTTATAAAATCGAGGAAAATAAATAGATTTATCCAGGCTTAAGCGCCGTAGCGATTTGCCGCCCTCCTAGCTGGGGGCGGTATACGTTTCCCCTCTCTTTCCCCTCTGCATCACTCGCATAAAACCGCATACAAACACAGCATCATTAAGGGATATTCATCGACTGCAAAGGCGTGAATTTTGGCCTCTCTTTCCGCTTTTTCTCGTTCAATAGCTCGCTATTCGTCTCAAAACCACACCTTTTCGCTACGATGCCTACCCCTCCGCAACAAGTTTATTAGCCACAAAACCGCCCTTTTAGAGCCTATACGAAAACGGGATAATCGGCTGCAAATCCGCCCTTTTGGTCAGGTTTTCCGCTTTTTTTCGTTAAATAGCCCGCTATTCGCCTTCAAAAACCGAAAAACCTGCCTCAAAATAGCGCATTTTCGCTTCGATTCCCCATCTTCGTATAGGCTCTTAAATGTGCTTTAAGGAAGCGAAATGAGAGCAGTTATACTACTCAAGCCATCCGCAGATGAGCAGGTGGTAGTGATTGTTGCTATTTGAGGATAAGATGAACTATTGATACTCTGCACATCAAATAAAGGCAAAAAACTTGCAGTTACTGGTGGCTGTTTTAAGCGTCATCATGCGGCTGTTGCTCTTGTGCTCATAGATATGTGTTAAAAGGCCAGTCAAGAAAAAAGTGGTGTCAGCATCACTGGTTGACGTTTGCTAAACTTTTTGAAAATGAACATAAGCACGCTTTATTTTATGTCTTGACCCTTTAACATTAGACTTGTTGCGAGGGGTAGGCATCGTAGCGAAAAGATGTGGTTTTGAGGCGGTTTTTTCGGTTTTTTGGGGCAAATAACGGGTTATTTGTCGAGAAAAAGCGGAAAAATAGGCCAAAATCTACGACTTTTGCAGTCGATGCATGTCCCTTGCAACAAGTTTATTTAACCAACGTCATCACTTTGCCAAACTTTAAGTGAATGACGATTGGGAGACGCTCATGCCAAATATTGTTTCATCTTATGATTCTCATCTGATGCTGAGTGTCATTCGTGCATACCGCAGCAAAATCTTCGCATCATTATTCATAGGTGTGCTCTTAAGTCTTAATAGTCATGCTGCCAGCCCTTCTGCTTCAGCTCTCCCATTACCACCACTGGTGCAGAGCAAGCTCCAACAAGCTCTGTACGCCTCTGGGTTTCGTCATCAATTGCCCAAACACACTAAAATTTATTTACCACAAGAACAGCAAGAGCTTTATAGCTTCCAGGTGGGGGTCTATTTATTTGATATTAGTGCTGATGCCCGTTTTAGTATGCAAGGCAACGTGCTAGAACAAGCGGCTGAAATGCAAGATTTTGCAGAAGATATTGATGCGCCGACCCAACAACATGCCGATATTATCCGCGACACCCTGGAAGCTTTGGACGAAAGTCGGATGATTGTGTTTGCCCCTGAAGATGGTGAAGTGTTACACACTATTACGGTATTTACAGATACCAGTTGCCCTTATTCAGTGGAATTTCATCGTGAAATTGACTTGCTCACAGATGCAGGTGTCAAGGTGCGTTATCTGGGGTATCCGCGCATGGGACAAGATTCTTTAGGGTATTTGCAAATGCGTCCCGTGTGGTGCAGTGATCAGCCCCAACAAGCTTTTAATCGCGCCATCAATCGCCAGCGCGTGCGCTTAAAACAATGTGATTCTGCACTCGATAGCCATATCCAATTGGGTAATAGCTTAGGATTAATGGGAACACCTACTTTGTTATTTGAAGATGGACAAGTATCTACAGGCTATAGCAGTGCGATTGATATTCTTAGTTTTTTAGACAATGAAACAGAACTGCCGCCCGCTTCATTTTCTTGGGTAGCTGATTTTGCCATACCTGATGAAGTGGCTCAGTCAGAAGAAGAAACATCAGTGAAAGCGCCAGTGGTCAGCGCCGATCAAGTCAGTCTTGCGGCGAAAAAGGCATTACGTGAACAGTTAGAAGAATTGTGGTTGAAGCCTTTGCCTTGGCAGCAGATGGAATTTACTGCTGAAGCTGATTTTTTCTCGACGACCTTGGGGGTTTATCGTTTTGATGTCAGCACAGATGGTAGTTTTGTGATGAAAATGAATTTGTTAGACAATCACCCTCAATTCACTGAAGCACAACGCGCTGATATTCGCCAACAAGCCTTGCATCTGTTAGACGAACGTGGCGCGATTATTTTTGCACCAGAACAGGCGGCACAACATACGGTGACCATTTTTACCGATGCGAATTGCCGTTTTTGTTTATCACAGTATCGAGAAACCGCTTATTTGAATCAGGCGGGTGTAAAAGTGCGTTATGTCGCGTATCCCAGTGCGGGCTTGGATTCTGAGGAATACCATTTATTAAAAGCGACTTGGTGTGCGCCTGATCGACAAAAGGCGTTATTGAGCATGAAGTTAAAAGGCCAGCGTTTAGCCAGTGAACAAGATTGTCACGATCCTATTGCTGCACATTACGAATTCGGGCTGAGTTTAGGCGTTCAAGGAACACCGAGTATCGCCTTAGACAATGGTCATTTATTGCCCGGTTATATGGGTAGCGATGAACTTTTAGGGCATTTACAAGCCGAGAGACCCTGAGACATTCTTGGTTAGGGCAACACCGCGCAAAGTGGTGTTGTCCTTTAAAACTTTACTCCTCTACTTTAGGCTGTGCCCGTCCAATTTCATCCATTTTTTCTTTTAATTTGAGTTTTTCCAGCCCGTGAATAGACAGGCTGGTAAAGATTTTGACGCGGTTTTCTAAAATACGGAACACTTCACGAAAAGCCTGCATTTTCTCGATACGCTCACCTTCAACGGCGGCAGGATCAGGCGCACCCCAATGTGCCGTTATTGGATGCCCAGGCCATATCGGACAAGTTTCGTTAGCCGCGTTGTCACAGACCGTCATAATAAAATCCATCTGCGGTGCGTCCTCAGCACCAAATTCATCCCAACTCTTACTGCGCAAACCGTCTGTTGGCATTTTCAGGCGTTCTAATAATTCCAAGGCCAACGGGTTGACTTGTCCTGAAGGACAACTGCCTGCGCTGTAAGCATTGAAACGGCCTTGCCCCCAGTGTTTGACCAAGGATTCTGCCATAATGCTGCGTGCTGAGTTGCCAGTACATAAAAATAGGATGTTGTATGTTGGGGTGTTGCTCATGAAGGTCTCCTTGTCAAACGATGTATGGTGAGGAAAAGTTCTATTAGAGGGACGTATAAGAGTGTAATGACTTATCCGTAGTTTAGAGCCTATACGAAGATGGGGAATCGAAGCGAAAATGCGCTATTTTGAGGCAGGTTTTTCGGTTTTTTAAGGCGAATAGCGGGCTATTGAACGAAAAAAAGCGGACAACCTGACCAAAAGGGCGGATTTGCAGCCGATGATCCCGTTTTCGTATAGGCTCTTATTATCCTAAGAATATGACAATCGCACGACAACATTGTGACAACCTGAGCCACCTTGATCCGTGAACCCAAACCTCGCATTTTTCCACGCTATGTCACCCTCAGTCTTTTTCAAATACCCAAAAGACACCTTTGCCTAACATCAAACTATAAATACCAGGATGAAACATCATGCGAATGTCCAGAGTCTTTATTGATACGCCTTTACACGCTGAACAAACCCTGCCTTTGGCAATGGATGCGAGCCATTATCTCAGCCGCGTATTGCGCCTGCGCGTAGGAGATGAGATTACGGTGTTTAATGGACAAGGCGGGGAATTTCGCGCACGCATCGCGGATATGGGCAAAAAACAAGTGATTTTGGAAATAGGCGCTTTCATTCAACGTGAATGTGAATCGCCTTTGTCTTTGACCTTGGTACAAGGTTTATCGCGCAATGAGCACATGGATTGGGTGATGCAAAAAGCGGTGGAATTAGGCGTGCAACGCATTCTTCCCGTGTCTACCGAACGCACTCAAGGGTTTCAAGCGCAGCGCTTAGATAAGCGTTTGTTGCATTGGGAAAAAATCATGCAACATGCGTGTGAGCAATGTGGGCGTAATCGTTTGCCTGAGCTATTAACCCCGCAATCCTTGACGGCACATTTAACCGATGTTAAGGGCGTGGGTTTTGTGCTTGATCCACTGGCAGAACAGGATTTAGGACAAGCACTGCCCAGTGATTTTAATGGTCATATTCTGGTTGGGCCCGAAGGTGGATTAAGCAGCGAAGAAATCACCAGCGCACAACAAGCGGGTTATCAAGGGATTCGTTTAGGGCAGCGCATCTTGCGCACGGAAACGGCAGCGCTGACGATGGTCGCAGTGTGTCAGGCGCGTTGGGGAGATTTGCTAGGATAAATAGCGGCTTATGCGTCTGTCGTCAAGACATAAGCTTCTTGCGGGTTTTCACGGATATAACGTGCATTGTCTTGTGCGTAACGACGGCTGCGATTGAGCAATAAGCGCGTGGGTTTGTCTTCAGGCCAGTCTTCATGCAGGCTTTGAAAATGTTGCAGGGCTTGGCGGAAATCATGCTCATGCAAAAGGCGGCGAGCTTGTTGAAAGCGTTCTAAGAAATCCGTGTTTTGCAATTGTTCATATTGATGATGAGACAGCACCTGGTAAATCTTCATGCGTTCGGCATGTTTTTCTAATTGAACCACATCTAATTCTCGACACAAAGCTTGTAATTCATGGCTATCCGCTTCTTGTTGTAAGGATTCATAGGTTTTCTGACTAATGAGCACGGATGTACCATATTGTTTGCAGAGTTTTTCCAGACGAGCCGCGATTCGAATCGGGTTGCCAATCACTGAATAATGCCGTCGATCTTCTGCCCCGACATTGCCTGCCACTAAGCGTCCTGTGTTAATGCCGATGCCAATTTTCCAGGTGTGTTTGAGTTCATCCATTTCCAAATTAAACAGCAATAAGGCTTCTTCCATGTCCAATGCGGCACGAATGGCGGCACTTGCACGACTTTCGTTTTCGTTATTTAAGCCAAACAACGCGAGTAAGTGATCACCAAAATATTTATCAATAAAGCCCGCTTCTGCATTGACACAAAAATCCATGCGCGTGAAATAGTTGTTTAAAAAAGCCAGCAGTTGAGAGCCTGCCGTGGTGGACACAAAATGGCTAAAATCACGAATCCCTGAAAACAATACGGTTGCTGTACGTTCCTCCCCGGTTGAATGCAGATTTTGTTTGAGCATTTCTTCCGCTAGTTCTTTGGATACTAGCGTTTCCATAGCCGCGTGTAATTGTTCACGTTCTTCCAAGGTACGCATCACACGATTAAAGGCTTTTCCTAATTTTTCAAATTCATCGGCTGAATGAATGTCACTGCGATATTGATAATTTTCTTTTTCAATATTCTCGGCAGCCTGATAGAGCTTTTGCGCCGCACGGGTGATTTGCCGAAATAAAGGCCAAGCAATGGCAAGTCCTAGTAATAACATGACTAGACTCATGGACAAAAGCTTGACACCTAAATGCGTGACAATGCTTAAATGTTTATCAATAGAACGCACGAAAATATAAGTGGGTGCATCATCTGTTGTTTGTGTGGTGCTGTACCACCAGGTGCGATCCTGTAGACTGAAAGATTGTACACGCAGAGTATTTGAAGCTTGTACTTCTTCTAATGTCTGAGCCAGATGTTGTTGCCATTCTAGCTGCCAGTCTGCTTTATCTTGATTTAACGTATGGCTGTGTAATTTAATCTGTCCTTGATGAAACAAAAAAACATCAAAACGTGTGCGTTCATATAAGTTTTTTAGGCTTTGTTGTTCTATATTAAAACTCAGCAACAACTGACCCACATAGGTTTTATCAAGATATAAAGGATAATTCAACACATAGAGACTGTATTCAGGAATGGCTAACCAATGTTCAATGGCTTGTTCTGAGCGTTGAGCCAGTGTAGCCAGTCGTTGTGGTGAGAGTTTTTCTTGTGAAAATTGTGCGTTATGGCTGCGGCTGATGAGTTGTCCGTTGCGATCATATAACCATGCAGTATCTACTGCGGGATAAGAAGTCATCAAGGTATTGAGAATAGGTGATGGTGATGTGTGGGTGGGCTGTTGTAATACTCGTTGCAGACTGCGACTGTCTGCCAATGCTTGCGCGGCTTGATGCAGATGAGCCATGTGTTGGCGTTGTTGTTTTGTTTGAAGCTGAGCACTGCGGATGAGGTTTTTTTCTAAATCGCTGAGTAATTCATCTTTCAAATAATACCGCAATAACAGGAACGTGCCGCCGAGGGTTAAGCCCAATAGAAGCAGAATGACTAAGCTGATTTTATAACGTAATGAAAACACGCCAGCATTCCTGTTTTAGGATGAGTTCTGAAGACTCTAAAATGAAAAGCGGCAAAAGCCGCTGTGTATGAAGAGGTTTACTGCAAAATGATGACCATTTTCGCCTTTAGGCTCTGTGCTCGGCTATTAATTGTTGTTTCAAATCATATAAGCCATGTTCTAAGGCCACGGGGTAATCACTCATGGCTTCCAAGGTTGGATTAAAACGCTGTAATTGCTGCTGTGCATAGTCGCGGATGGCATGTACATCGGGTTTGTCATAGGCCACTTCTCCCGCCCAGATCATCGGCTTGAGCATATCTTCAAAGCTCGAATGAGGAGGTAAAGCACACGGGGATGCTCCGGTTTTTAACAATACTTGTTGCGTCTCGGTGCTGGGTGTGGGGGCTAATTGATTCCATAACATATCGCCCACGGGTTGCTGATGTTGATAAAAGCGCCGTACTTGCAACAGACCGGGATTAGAGACTTTGATCGCATCATTCGACAGTTTCAAACGGTATTGCCAATGATGGTCATCCCGATCACGAATGGCTCCTAGCTTATATACACCGCCCAAGGCGGGTTGATCGTAGGCGGTGGCTAACCGAGTGCCTACGCCCCAAACACCGATCTGTGCGCCTTGCTTTTTGAGCGCTTGAATGCGGTATTCGTCTAAATCATTGCTGGCTACAATCGCCGTCTCTGTAAATCCAGCATCATCCAACATTTTGCGAGCCTGCTGACTGAGTGAGGCTAAATCCCCCGAATCCAATCGAATCCCCACCATTTTTTGCCCTTGTTCTCGCAACCAAAGTCCTGCTTCAATGGCATTTTTAACCCCCATGAGCGTGTCGTAAGTATCAACCAAAAAGACGCAATTATTCGGCATGGCTTGGGCGTAAGTGCGGAAGGCTTCGGCTTCGCTATCAAAGCTCATCACCCAACTGTGTGCGTGAGTGCCGCGCACAGGAATGCCGTAAATACCGCCTGCTAATACATTAGATGTAGCCGCGCAGCCGCCAATGTAAGCGGCGCGACTGGCAGTCACTCCGCCGTCGATGCCTTGTGCGCGACGCAGACCAAATTCCAATACGGCATCGCCTTGTGCCGCCAAGCACACGCGGGCGGCTTTGGTGGCAATCAGTGTGGGGAAATTCATCAGGGTGAGCAGAGCGGTTTCTAGCAACTGGCATTGCAGCAAATCACCGGAGACGCGCAACAAGGGTTCGTGCGGATAGACCACGCTGCCTTCAGGCATGGCGGCGATGTCGCATGTCAGTTTTAAATCTTGCAAATAATTTAGAAAGGCTTTTTCAAACAGAGGTTTGCCATCATTGCCCGTGAGTGTGCCAAGGTAGGCCGCGTCCTCTGCGCTGAAATGAAAATGCTGCACATAATCAATTACGCTGTCTAAACCGGCACTTAAAGTAAAACCGCTGCGAAACGGCGCTTGACGAAAAAATAAATGAAACACCGCTTGGCGCTGGTGCAAACCTGCTTGCCAATAGCTATAAGCCATCGTCAGTTGATATAAATCAGTCAGTAACGAAAGCGAATGGCGGTAAAGCTGTTGTAAATGATTGGGGGAAGGCATACGAGTGACCTCAACATCAAACAGTGGATGTTATGAAAAGGGCGAATTTTTGCTTCGATTCCCCATCTTCGTATAGGCTCTAAGCGACAAAAGAAGCCGTTTGGCGATGCTTTTGATAATACTCAGATTGTGAAAAGCGATGCAAAGCGCTGAGGCGATGAACAATGTAGGGATGGGTGGACAAGCGCTCACTCAAACGCGACACATCGTCGCTGTCTACCGATTGATTTTGTTGGAAAAAAGCCTCTAAATTCATTTGCTGAAACAAGTCTTTGCCAATCGCCACTTTGGCTAAGGCGCTCATCGAGGCTTGCAAATGATCGCAGGCTAATAAGCCGCCGCGATCACAGGTGTACTCGGCTTTGCGTGACCAAGCCAGCAATACCAAACCGACCAAATCAGACACAATGGGGATGCGTAAAGTTTCGTTGAGTTGCGTGAAAACCAGCCAGTGAGTGTGTTGGCATTTGATGTGGGTCATTTCATGTCCGATGATGGAAGCCAGCTCTGCATCGCTCATGGCTTCTACGGTGGCGGAATTGAGCACCACACTTTTACGTCCAAAAAAGCCGATGGCATAGGCATTAATGACCGGGTTTTGGGTGACAAACACATCAGGCATGGGCATACATAAGCGCTTAGCGGCTTGTACTGCGAGGGCGTGAACCCGTGGTAGTTGTTCCGCATTAACGTGTACCGATTGTCCCAGCAATTGCCCTTGGCGAATTTTTATCCATATCACGCCAAACGCCAATACGCCGAGAATTAAGCCCCAAGTTAAACGCAGCAAGACTAAAAAAATCAGCAGCATGGCAACGATGCCCAGCGCTAAATTGAGCTTTTCTCCGGCTACGCGCAAATCGTCGGGATGAATAAAGAGCGTAGAGTCTTGCGTCCATGTCGATGGCAAAGTGGGGCGACGCTGCCAGCTTAACCAGATCCCTGTTAATACCAATCCCAGCACTAGATAAAAGATGAATAGCATGATTAAGCTCCTGAGTAGGCCGACTTTTATGAGGTTGTAGGGCGCTCTGTGGTTTGAAACCCTAGTGCTTTAAGCTGTTGGTTTAAGGCGGTACGTCCCGGCGGCAGATGCACATGCAAAGCTGCAAATTCTCGACGCAAGGGATAATTTTTACGCAAGCTATCAAAGTATTGCGCCCGTATTTTTCCGACGGGCAAGCACCGCAAGCGAGCATCATCGGTGCGTACATCATAAGCCGCTAATACTGCTTGACGCAGAATATTGACATCATCTGCGGTCTCTGAGAAGTATAGCGTTTCAATAGGCGATGGCGGCAAATACGCTTGTGCCGACCAGGTAGCCGCGTGCTGAAAATATTCACACACCGCACGATACAACATGTCTGTGCCGCGTAGTTTGCCGTCAAAACTATAGCCTGCAATATGTGGGGTGCCCAATGTCACATTCGCCAACATGTGCGGATCAATATCGGGTTCGTTTTCCCACACATCGAGCACAGCGGTGAAATCCTCATGGGCTTGCAGCTTAGCGTCTAAAGCCGGTTGTTGCATCGCATCGCCGCGAGAGGTGTTAATAAAAATCCCGTCATTTTTCATCGCCGCAAAAAATGCACTGTCGGCTAATTGTAACGTAGGATGTTTTCCGCCTTTTTCTAAAGGTACATGCAGCGTGATGATGTCAGCTTGTGCCAACAATTCATCGCGCTCAACAAAACCTTGGCTACCTTCACGTTCAGCCCGTGGTGGGTCATTGACTAAACAACGCACACCCAAAGCTTGCAAACGCTGCAAAACCCGTGAACCGACATTGCCACAACCGATAATGCCGATAGTTTTAGCTGTCCAATCAAAGCCTTGCTGCTGTGACAAGACCATCAACACGCTCACCACGTATTCCGCAGCGGAGATGGCATTACAACCTGGCGCACTGCTGAAACCCACATTGCACTCGCGCAAATAATCACGATCAATATGATCAAAACCAATCGTGGCTGAGCCGACAAATTGCACACGACTGCCAGCCAGCAGGGCTTCATTGACTTTAGTCACCGAGCGCACCAGTAACAAATCTGCATCACGCACTTGTTCAGCTTGCAAGCTGCGCCCTACAAAAGTGTGCACATCACCTAGATGTACAAAGGCTTCACGAGCCAAAGGGATGTTTTCATCGGCTAAAATTTTCATTAGGCAAGACCTTCACGTAAGGGTACAAAACTGACGTGTTCAATACATTCAGAATGGTAATCCGTATGGCTATGACGGGTAATGCAACGCAATTGTTGCGTACTATGTTGCTGTCCTACAGGAATGAGCATATGCCCGCCGATGCGCAATTGTTGCAGCAATTCAGGTGGCACTTCGCAAGGCGCGGCAGTAACGATAATACCTTGATAAGGTGCATGTTCTGCCCAGCCCCAATGTCCATCGCTGAGATGAAAAGCAATGTTTTTCAAACCCAGTTCGCTTAAGGTGCGTTGCGCATTTTGGCTTAAGCCTGCGATGCGCTCCACCGTATAAACCTGTCCCACCAATTGCGCCAAAATCGCGGTTTGATAACCGCAGCCCGTGCCGATTTCCAATACGGTATCAGTGACCCCACGCGCTAATAAGGTTTCAGTCATTAAGGCCACGATGTAAGGCTGAGAAATGGTTTGTCCAAAGCCAATGGGCAAGGCGTTATTGTCATATGCGTGAGTGGCTAAGGCTTCGTCAATAAACACATGGCGCGGTGTAAAACGCAGCGTATCCAATACAACGTCTGATTGAATACCCAATGCTTGTAAATGTGTCATCAATCGGTCGCGGGCACGCTGGGAAGTCATGCCAGAACCAATGAATCTAGCGAGTTTAGGGGGGAGGGACATGTCGTATCAGGCCGGTGTTTTTCAGCAAAGGGTGTTTGTGGGGACAAGAAAGGCAGATTCAACCAAAACGCCCATGATAAACCTCACGGGTTTAGAATGCTCTCAGTATCGATCAGCCATAAAAAAACTGCCCTTGGGCAGTTTTTTTATGGCTTTTAGACAGGGGATAGTCCACTACTTATTTTTGCAAATAGCTGACTAAACGTCCGCATTTTAAGCAGGCATAAGTGACGACGGGCACCGCTTCGCCCATGCCTGAAAACCAACCCAGCACTTCATTTTTAGGCTCGCCCGACAACCAGGCTTCTTGGCTGACGGCGAAACTATCGCCTTTGTCGCGCCGACGGCCTGCGACCATTTCGCCGCCACAATCAGGGCATTTTTTCTGTTCCATGTGGCTATCCTCTAAAAATCAGCACCGACACTGAGGAAAATGCTGCGATCTTCGCCAATCGTGCCTTTTGTAGCCCAGTCATTGTTGGTAAAGACCGGATAACGAATCTCTTCATCCAGCAAATTAGTCACGCGGAAATCAACAAAAGTACCTTGGGCAATGAGATTGTCTATGCGTAAGTTCATGCCTAAGTTGAAATAACCGGGTGAATCATCGCCTATTCTTTTCTGGGTGTTGGGATCAATCGTGGGTTTCATGGTGCCTGTGTAATAACCATCAAAAGCCAATGTCACATCAGGATTGAGGTTATACGCTAATTTGGCATAACCCAGGATGTTGGGGGAATAAGCGGCATCCGCATCATTCATAGCGTCATCCGTGGTTTGATAGCTGGCACTGAGTTCAATATTTAAGCGAGTCGTTGGACGAAAGCGCATAGTGGCTTCTAAACCCGTGGTGGATAATTCGCCTGAATTGCTTTGGATTTCGCTAAAGGCATTGGTCACGGGATCAAGTTGTAAGCTGCGTACAACGAGGTTTTCCATTTGATTGCGAAAAACACTTAAGCCCACGCCCAGTTTTTTGGAATACGCCCAGTCGTAGACTAATTCAAGCGTTTTGACTTTTTCGAGTTCTAAATTGTCTAGCAGTGGTTGTTGCACTCTAGGTTGGTTTTGATCGAAAGAAGGCCAACTGACAGCTTCTCCATAGAGCAGCTTAAAGCTGTGTTTTTTCGAGGGTTGATAGATAGCGGCAAAACGTGGGATGAGTTCGACTCCGCCTTTGTCATACTCGCGGCTATTATCAAAGGGCGTCGTGCTGCTCAAGGAAGCATGGCGGATATTGTAGTTTTCTAGGCGTTCAAAGCGAATCCCGCCCACCAACTTGAGGGTATCGGAGAAGTCATGTGTGACTTGAGCAAACAAGCCTGTGGTGGTAATGCTGTCGGTGACTTCGTAATAATTTTTGTCCAATCCTACCGCAGGTACGTCTAAGGCTATCGATACTTCAGGAATGATGCGATAGGACAAGCCGGTCACAATACGAGTTGAAGTGGTGGGTT
The DNA here is from genome assembly GCA_016744475.1 of Thiotrichales bacterium. Classification (GTDB taxonomy): domain Bacteria; phylum Pseudomonadota; class Gammaproteobacteria; order Beggiatoales; family Beggiatoaceae; genus BB31. The sequence goes on from JADGEH010000012.1 coordinate 58,937, forward strand.
TATACGTGGCGTTTAAATCCATTTCATAGGTGCGGCCTTTGCGCACTTCTCCTGCCGCAGGCCAACCTGTGTGGAGAAAGGCGGTGGGATAATAATCGTACTCCAATTTATTTTCGCGGTAGCTCACACGCGCTTGTACGGATAATTTATCAGACACTTCGGTGCTATAACCTAAGCCTAAAGTATTGACAGTATGTACTTGATGATTGCCATCAGCATCGCCAGGGAAAACTAAGAAGGCATCCATGTCGGTTTCAACATGGCTGAAATGCACAGAAAAATCCTTCATGTAAGCATTGAGACTTAAATAATTTTCAGTGTTATCCAACATGCCTTTGGTGCTACGACTGCTCAAGCCTAAACCTTCCATATAACCCGGTGCGGTCATATCCTCATAGCTGGCATCAATACCATCGGTGGTGTAATGCGAAGCGATGAGATTAAAGCGCATATCTAAGTCTTTATCGCCACCACTGATCTGTCCATACGCTTTGCTGGTATTGCGACTGCCCACCCCGGCTGACACTCTATATTGAGTTTTATCCGGTATTTTTTCGTTATCGGTGATGATGTTAATCGCCCCAAAGAAGGCTCCATCGCCATAAATCACAGATAAAGGCCCGCGCACCACTTCAATGCGTTCAATGGCTTCTACGGGAACGGCAATTTGCGGCAGGATATAGTTATTACGATGCGGATTAATTTGTGGAATGCCATCCACCAATATGATGATCTGCTTATTCGTCCAATTACTCCAAAAACCCCGCACACCTAAAGCAACACCCTCATAATAGTATTGTTCAATACCATATAAACCAGGAATACTGCTTAAAGTTTCACCCAAGGTGCGATAACCATATTGAGCAATTTCAGCGCGAGTAATCACCACCACACTGGCGGGAATATCACTAATTTTTTCTTCTGTTTTGCCCGCTGTTGATACGGGTAATAACATCAATTCTTCTAGTGATAGATTTTTTAACACACCCCAATCATCCACCTCATCCGCATGGCTTGGATAAGCGCTTAAAGCCATCATGCTACCCAGCATAATGTGACCAATTTTTACAAAAATGTTCATTTTATTTAATACCTCCGCCCCATAACTTCATTATTTAGGATTTCCCTGCTTAAAAAGCAGTTTAGCATACACATAAAAAAGCAATAAGCAGAAAACATGACAATTTAATTCAAAAAATGATGTTTTATTGCACATAGTGCTGATGAGTTTTAGGTGGGGTAAAAAGCATCATGCTTGAAGGCTGAGAGGCATTGACAAGCTTCATCTAAATATTTTGCTCATTTATGCACAGATGGTGTTGAATAACTTCATGTTAGAAGTGATTATTGCGCCTAAAAAATCTCAACTCATGAGACATTGTAGTTCATAAATAGCCGCTAAAGCTTGTTTAGGAGTCATTTCATCAGGGTTGAGTTGTTTGACCGCAGCCAATAGTGGCGATACAGAAGAAGGTTGAGAAGCTGTTGCAACAGGGGCTTGTTGTGCAACAGTTAATGCAACATCTGCTGGAGGCGGTTTAAACATTTCTTCTTGCTGGGGTTTAACTTGATGTTCCTGCTGCTGTTCTAATTGCTTTAAGCGCTTTCTTGCATTATCCACCACGTTTTTAGGTACGCCCGCTAATAAAGCGACTTGTAGTCCATAGCTTTTATTGGCAGGCCCTTCTTTCACTTGATGCAAGAAAATCAACTTGTCTTCTTGTTCTACCGCATCCAGATGCACATTAGCGATGCCAGCACATAAACTGGGTAATTGCGTTAATTCAAAATAATGTGTAGAAAACAGAGTCAGCGCTTTGATTTTTTTCGCCAAGGCTTCCGCACAAGCCCAGGCTAAGGACAAGCCATCAAAAGTGCTGGTGCCGCGCCCCACTTCATCCATTAAAACCAGGCTAAAGGGACTGGCATTGTGCAAAATATTTGCGGTTTCAGTCATTTCAACCATAAAAGTTGAACGCCCGCCCGCTACATCATCACTGGCTCCAATGCGGGTAAAGATGCGATCTATCGGGCCGATTTTTGCGCTATCAGCAGGGACAAAACTGCCGATATGTGCCAGCAACACGATCAGCGCAGTTTGACGCATAAAGACGGATTTTCCTGCCATATTCGCACCCGTAATTAACAACATACATTGATGCGAATCGAGTTGTGCATGATTAGCCGTGAACGGCGTATCAATCATGGATTCCACCACCGGATGCCGTCCATTGATGATGTGCACACCGATATTATCTTGAAATTCAGGCGGATGCAGACGCAAGCTGTCAGCGCGTTCGGCAAGATTGTTGAGCACATCGAGTTCCGCCAAGCCCAAACTGCTGGCTTGTAATACGCCTAAATCGCTCATCAAGCGATCTAATAATTGTTCATACAATTGTTTTTCTCGTGCCAATGCGCGTTCATTGGCGGATAACACTTTTTCTTCAAAACCTTTTAATTCAGGCGTGATGTAACGCTCGGTATTTTTTAAAGTTTGGCGACGTTGATAGTCTTCTGGGGCTTTTTCAGCTTGCGCACGACTCATTTCAATGTAATAGCCATGCACTTTATTAAATCCGACTTTTAAGCTGTTTAATCCCGTGCGTTCGCGTTCGCGGGTTTCTAAGGCCACCAGATATGCGCCCGCATTAGCCGACAGCCCTCGTAACTCATCTAAATCTTCATCAAAGCCATCCGCTATCACACCGCCATCACGAATTAATTGTGCCGGATTATCTTTTAAGGCCGCTTGCAGTAGCGCTTGCTGTTCAGGAAATGCCTGAATCTGTGTACTTAAGTGTTGCAAATGTTCCGCAGCCAGCGGAGCCAGTTGCGCTTGCACTTGGGGTAATTGCGCCAAGGCATGACCGAGTTGCACTAAATCTCTGGGGCGTGCTGAGCGCAAAGCCACTCGCGCCAGAATGCGTTCTACATCACCGATACTACTGAGCACGTCATGCAGCGCGGTCATGTTGCCAAACGCGGACAACAAGGTGTGTACGCTGTTCAGTCGCGCCTGTAAATGCTGTTGATCCCGCAAGGGACGGTGCAACCAGCGGCGTAGTAAACGACTGCCCATCGGTGTAGCGCAGTTGTCCATCACGCTGGCGAGCGTGTTTTTCGTATCACCCGCCAAAGTGGTATCAAGTTCCAAATTGCGACGACTGGCGGCATCGAGAAAAATGCTGTCCTCAGCCCGTTCTAAGCTCAAGCCCTGAATATGTGGCAAAGCCGCTTTTTGTGTATCTTGGGCATATTGCAGCAAACATCCCGCAGCACTGATGGCAAGAGGCTTATCTTCACAACCAAAACCACTCAGATCATACACACCGAATTGTTCTGTCAGCAGGCGTTGTGCGCCGTCTAAAGTGAAATACCAAGGGGGTTGGCGCGTCAAGGTAAAGCCTTGTAAATTCAGATTATTATCTTCGCTAATGAGTAGCTCAGCAGGTTGCAAACGTGCCAATTCGCTATCCAGTGCTACTCGGTCGTCTAATTCCTGTACCGTAAAACGCCCACTCGCCATTTCTAAAGTGGCTAATCCAAAGCGTTCTTTATCTTGGTGCAGAGCAGCGAGTAAATTATCGTGACGCTCATCCAGCAAGGCTTCATCGGTTAAAGTGCCGGGCGTGACAATGCGCGTCACCTGCCGCTCAACCGGGCCTTTGCTATGATTGGGATCGCCGACTTGCTCACAAATCGCTACCGACACGCCTTGCTGCACGAGTTTGACTAAATAGCCTTCTACCGCATGGTAAGGCACGCCCGCCATAGGAATCGGATCACCCGCACTGCGCCCGCGTGAAGTCAGCGTAATGCTTAATAATTGCGCGGCACGTTCAGCATCTTCATAAAACAACTCATAAAAATCGCCCATGCGATATAGCAATAAAATCTCTGGATACTCAGATTTAATTCGCAAATATTGCTGCATCATCGGGGTGTGGCTAGAAAAATCGCTCATAGTGTCAAATGATTCATTAAAAAGTGGGGGAAACCGAATGGGAAGTTAGGAGGCTCTGCGCCGTGCGCGGAAAAAATCGCGTAATGTTTGGGCACAAGCGGCTTCTAAAATACCGCCGCTGACCTGAATCTGATGGTTATGTCGGGCATCTTGTAACAGACTAAACACGCTGCCTGCGGCACCTGTTTTAGGATCAAAAGCACCGAATACCAAGTGCTCGATACGTGCGTGGATCATGGCACCCGCACACATCACACACGGCTCTAAAGTGACATACAGCACGGTGCCAGGCAGACGATAATTGCCCATTCGCTGAGCCGCTGCTCGTAAGGCGCGAATTTCCGCATGGGCACTGGGATCATGCTCAGCAATAGGACGATTCCAACCTTCGCCTAAGCACTCTCCATCCTTCACCAACACCGCACCAACAGGCACTTCGCCTTCGTCAGCGGCCTGTGCAGCTAAACTTAAAGCGTGTTGCATCCAAGCATCATGGTTTTTAAGCGGGAATGCTGCACTGGAAAAATCAGGTGAAGTTTCGATCACTTGCCCTCCATCGCCTTATACTATATGTTTCTCTGCACACTACAGAAAAGGACTTGGGAATCAGTTTCATGGTTAAACACAATGTTCGCATGCCTTCACCGCCTGCGCTTGAACCTTACGATCCAAAAAATCGCGTTGTCGGCGGCATCGTATTATTTTTGTTGATGTTGTCGTTATACGTCACTTTAAAAGCCTTGCTCGGAGTGTCTTCTACCGGAGCTGATTATGCTTTGCGCGAACCCTTGCCGGATGAAATTACCGCAGCTCAGCTTGCCAGCAATGATACAGCAGGTACCACCCAGGCAAAACCTAAGTATCCCATTATCAACAAATTCGTGTTTTTGGATTTGCAAGGGCAGCCAATGCAAGATGGTTCTGGCACCATTGAATTGGAAGGCATGGCAGAAGGCGAAGATTCATTAGACTTAGAGGCTGATGCGGCGTTTGATGGTGTTGATGGCAAAGAATGGTATGTGCAAGCCGCCAGCTTTAAAGATAAAAAGCGTGCGCAGACTATGCAGAAAAAGCTCAAAAACAATGGTTATGAATCCAGAATTGTGCAAATAGGAGAGTGGTATGGCTTACGTTTATTACCACAAGACACCAAAGGGCAAGCCAAGCAACAATTACGAGCATTGCGACGCATGGGGATTAAAGGTCAGATACGTCATATTAAGTAGACTTGTTGCAAGGGATCGATTCAGCCACTGATTCTCAGACATAAAAAAACGCACGTTTTAAACGTGCGTTTTTTTATGTCAAAAATACCGAGTTTAGTTGACTTTAGGGTCTAACTCACCTGCGGCATAACGTGCAATCATGTCTTCTAAAGAAATGACTTTCAGTTTAGAAGCATGGCCTGCACAACCAAAGGCTTCATAACGGGCTTTACAAATTTCTTTCATGCCTTTAGTCGATTCTTTTAAGAATTTACGAGGATCAAAGTTAGATTTGTTGTCTTCCAGGTGTCTACGGATAGAACCGGTAGAAGCCATGCGTAAGTCAGTATCAATATTGACTTTGCTCACGCCGTGTTTAATGCCTTCTTGAATTTCTTCAACCGGCACGCCGTAGGTTTGCCCCATGTCGCCGCCGTAATTATTGATGATTTTCAACCAATCTTGCGGTACAGAGGAAGAGCCGTGCATGACTAAATGTGTATTAGGAATGCGGGCGTGAATGTCTTTAATGCGATTAATCGCTAAGATGTCACCTGTTGGAGGACGGGTGAACTTGTAAGCACCGTGGCTGGTACCAATCGCAATCGCCAACGCATCCACTTTAGTTTGTTTAACAAAATCAGCGGCTTGTTCTGGATCGGTGAGCAGCATTTCTTTATCCAGCTTGCCTTCTGCACCGTGACCGTCTTCTTCGCCCATTTCGCCAGTTTCTAAAGAACCCAAGCAACCTAATTCACCTTCAACAGAAACACCGCCAGCATGTGCCATGCGGACGACTTCTTTGGTGACATCGACATTGTATTCATAGCTAGAAGGGGTTTTCATATCTGCCATTAAAGAACCATCCATCATCACAGAACTAAAACCACTTTGGATGGAACGCAAGCATACCGCAGGCTCTGAACCGTGATCTTGATGCATCACAATCGGAATATGTGGATACATTTCAGTGGCGGCAATGATTAAATGGCGTAAGAAGGGTTCGCCTGCATAGCTGCGAGCACCCGCAGAACCTTGCATAATCACAGGACTGTTGGTTTCGTCAGCCGCCTGCATGATGGCGTGAACTTGCTCCATATTGTTGACATTAAAAGCGGGCATACCGAAATCATGTTCGGCTGCATAATCCAATAATTGACGCATGGAAATAAGCATATTGAAGTCTCCTGTTTAAGTGTGTTAAATGCTGATAAAAAAGCTCTAAGCGTTGTGGGTGTGGGGCTGAAAATCATTCTTTCACATCTCAACAGCGCCTACCTAGAGCTTTTTTAAAAAGTTTATCGTGAGGCTTGTTGAGAGCCTACTTGCAAAATTTTCATCACGTTTGTACCGCCGCCTAAGCCTGGTACATCGCCCTTAGTGATGATAATCAAATCGCCGTCTTCCACTGCACCTTGACGTTTTAATTCATCAATGATTTTGTAATTCGCAGTCAAGCTATCATCGGTGTCTAACACATCAAAGCTAATCGGATACACCCCGCGATATAAGGTCACGCGACGGCGGGTTTCAACACTACGGCTTAAGGCGTAAATAGGGATACCTGAACTGATACGTGACATCCACAAGGGGGTTGAGCCTGATTCTGTCAGCGCAGCAATGGCTTTAACATGTAAGTGATTCGCCGCATACATGGTCGCCATAGCAATTGCTTCATCGATATACACAAAATCAGAATGAATGCGGTAATTAGAGGTTTGTGCAATGCGTTGTTGCTCTGCACCGTAGCAAATCCGCGCCATCGCTTCCACGACTTTATCAGGGTATTTGCCCACCGCTGTTTCGCCTGACAGCATCACTGCATCCGTACCGTCTAATACGGCATTCGCCACATCAAACACTTCCGCACGGGTAGGAATCTGATTATGAATCATTGATTCCATCATTTGTGTGGCGGTAATCACCGCACGTTTAAAGGTACGGGCTTTTTTGATAATGGATTTTTGTGCAGGTGGCAGTGATTCATCACCAATTTCCACGCCCAGATCGCCGCGTGCAATCATCACCGCATCGGATGCCATGATAATCTCATCCAGCACCTTCATCGCTTCTGCGCGTTCAATTTTTGCCACCAATCCAGCACGTCCTCCAGCAGCACTGAGCAAACGCCGCGCTTCGTGCATATCATCAGCACTGCGCGGGAATGACACCGCTAGATAATCGGCTTGGATTTTTGCCGCAGAAATAATATCTTCTTTGTCTTTATCGGTCAGAGCAACGGCAGATAGGCCGCCACCTTGTAGATTGAGACCTTTGTTATTGGATAAGTCACCGCCCACGATAGTTTTGCAATGCACGCGCGTGCCGTTGATCTCAGTGACTTCCACCACAATGCGACCATCATCGAGTAATAGACGATCACCTGGACGGGTATCATGCGGCAGGGGTTCGTAAGTAATGCCCACGCATTCTTGCGTACCGCCCTCTAAAGGCCAACTGGGATCAAGTGCAAACAGGTCATCTTCGCGCAGGTGAATTTTGTCATTTTGAAAGCGACCAATACGGATTTTAGGCCCTTGCAAATCCACCATGACACCCACTTGACGACCATTACGACGTGCCAGATCGCGCACCATATCTGCGCGTTTCTGATGTTCTTCAAAACTGCCGTGGGAAAAATTCAGCCGAACCACATCGAGTCCCGCTTGAATCATTGCCTCTAGCATCTTGGGATCGTCCGTAGACGGTCCCAGTGTCGCCACGATTTTCGTGCGTTTTTTATTCATTTAGTTTGCGCACGCTCCTCAAGCATTACTACCGCAGGCAGTTTTTTGCCTTCCAAAAATTCCAGAAAAGCCCCGCCGCCCGTGGAAATATAGGACACTTTGTCCTGAATATTATATTTATCCACGGCTGCCAGTGTGTCTCCACCGCCAGCAATAGAAAAGGCATCGCTTTCAGCAATAGCCATCGACAAAGCCTTGGTGCCTGCACCAAATTGATCAAATTCAAACACGCCGACAGGTCCGTTCCAGACAATGGTTTTAGCGTTTTTCAAAATAGCTTCAAAGGCTTTGGAAGTATCAGGCCCGACATCAAAAATCATGTCATCATCCATCACATCCGCCACGTTTTTTAAGGTCGCTTCAGCCGCTTCATTAAACTCTTTACCCACCACTACGTCGGTAGGTACAGGAATATGACCGCCATTGGCTTTCGCTGCTTCAGACAAACGAGAAGCTTCTGCAACTAAATCCGCTTCATATAAGGATTTACCTACGGAATGACCGCCAGCCGCAATGAAGGTATTGGCGATACCGCCGCCCACAATCAGTTGATCCACGATTTTGGATAAGGACTCTAATACCGTCAATTTGGTAGAGACTTTAGAGCCGCCTACGATAGCCACCATAGGACGCGCAGGATTATCTAAAGCTTTGCCTAGGGCTTCTAATTCCCCTGCCAGCAAGGGCCCGGCACAAGCGACAGGGGCAAATTGTCCGGCACCATGTGTTGAAGCCTGCGCACGGTGAGCCGTACCGAAAGCGTCCATCACATACACATCGCATAAAGCGGCATATTGTTTAGACAAACCTTCTTCGTTTTTCTTCTCGCCTTTGTTAAAACGTACATTTTCCAGAATCACCACTTCGCCGTCGGCTAATTCAGGCGCATTATCCAGATAATCTGCGATGAGCTTCACTTCTTTGCCTAATAAGCTGGATAAGTGATCGGCCACAGGCTTCATGGAAAATTCTTCAGCGTATTCACCTTCAGTGGGGCGGCCTAAATGTGACATGAGCATCACTTTCGCACCTGCTTTCATGGCATGTTCAATAGTCGGCAAAGACGCACGAATACGTACATCGCTAGTCACTTTGCCCTCTTTGACAGGTACATTGAGGTCTTCGCGGATGAGCACTCGCTTTCCTGCGAGTTCAAGATCGGTCATTTTGATAATGGACATCGGTGTCTCCTAAACGAATTAATAGTTTATGGTTCGGACTTCAAAATTTTTAAAATATTCAATCACTGATGTGGTGCTAAGGCTGGGCAAGTAGAGATTCTGTGGATGTTGAGGATAAGCTTTCATTTTACGTCGGGTGCTAGATATGCCAACAACTCATGTAATCATTCATCAGCCATTTCTACGCTGTCTTTATAGCCTTCACAATCAATTAAAAAGTTATATCGATATTCTTCTGCACAAACCGTAATGATTTGTAAAGCCATGCGGTATTTTTTTATCGGTTCTAAATGAGGTGGAGGCGATAAGTTCTTCTAATCACTTATGCAACTTATGTGTGAGAGTAAGCACCGAACTGGCTTTTGGTTTCTAATAAAAACTTAAACAACATTTCAAACATTTTCTGATAATGAAAACAATGTAAAGAACAATCTTGAATATTACTGTTTTCAATTAAATCTAAATTCAAGGCATGTTGCCAAGCCTTGCCATTTAAATGTGTGGCATTCTCAAATGGCTGAAATAATTTTGCGTACATGTTGATTAAAAAGTGTTAAGAACATCCAGCTTGTCACCATCACGTATAGCGTAGACATCAATGGCTTTTTTATGTGAATCTAATAAATGATGAACAGACACTACTTTGTATAAAATATTATTGTCGGTATCATTATGTAGTTCTAAATGCTCCCCTTGCCGAGGTAAAGAAATGAGTTCATATTCTCCCAAAGAACGCCATTCCCCTTCTTTGCTATCGCGGACTAGAATATGTATATGCTTCATGTTTCCCTCGTCTTTTATCAACATTTTCAGCTACTCAAAAAAATTTACCCACCGAAGTGGGCAAATTTTAAGGCTTAGTTTTTAGCAACGTGCTCAACAAAACGCAACATGTTGCAGGTATAACCATATTCATTGTCATACCAAGACACGACTTTAATGAAAGTGTCGTCTAATGCGATACCCGCACCTGCATCAAAGATAGAAGGATTGCCACAACCACGGAAGTCAGTAGAGACGACTTTTTCTTCGGTGTAACCCAAAACACCCGCTAAATCACCTGTAGTCGCCGCTGATTTCATTTCAGCACAGATGTCTTTATAAGAAGCGCCTTTGTTCAGTTCTACGGTTAAGTCCACTACAGATACGTCAGAAGTCGGTACACGGAAAGCCATACCTGTCAACAAGCCGTTTAATTCAGGTAATACTTTACCTACTGCTTTAGCTGCACCCGTAGAAGAAGGAATGATGTTTTCCAAAATACCACGACCACCGCGCCAATCTTTCATAGAAGGGCCATCAACGGTTTTTTGTGTGGCTGTTGCTGCGTGAACAGTGGTCATTAAACCGCGTTTAATGCCCCATTTGTCATTTAAGACTTTAGCGACAGGTGCTAAGCAGTTAGTAGTACAAGAAGCCGCAGATACAATGGCTTCGCCTGCATAGTTTTTGTGATTCACGCCATAAACAAACATCGGGGTTGAATCTTTAGAAGGCGCACTTTGTACCACTTTTTTCGCACCCGCATCAATGTGTTTTTGGCAAGTTTCACCGGTCAAAAAGAAACCAGTGGATTCAATGATTAAATCAGCGCCCACTTCATTCCATTTCAGATTGGCAGGGTCTCTTTCAGCAGTCAGGCGAATTTTCTTGCCATTGACGACCATATCATTGCCATCAAGACCTATTTCACCTTGGAAATTACCATGTACTGAATCATATTTCAGCATGTAAGCCAGATAATCAGGGTCTAATAAATCGTTAATACCAACGACTTCAATTTCAGGGAAGTCTTTGCTGATAGCACGAAAAGCCATACGACCAATACGACCAAACCCATTGATACCTACTTTAATTGTCATTGCATTGTTCTCCTTGAATGTATAGTAGTAGAGATGTTATAGGGATATTTTAAGAAAAAAATAGTTGCTACTGCTATTTTAAAATGATTAAGAATAAGTCATTTTAGAGATTTTCACTGCCCCAGCATGGGAAAAGGAATGTAAACGATTTTCCGGTGAGCTTCAATGCTCTATTGGTCGATGTGAGTGAAATTTTTTTATTAGAAAGGAGCATAGTGTCAATAGTTCAATGCAGTATCATTCTAATCGTGATTAAAAATCCATTTTAAGCGTTCAAGATATTGATATTAACGGCAGGCTCAAAGCACACGAGCTAAGCTCGCGTGCTTTAAATGGAGTTACAGCGATTCTACAGCCGCGACTACATTTTCAACGGTAAAACCAAACTCTTTGAACAAATCACCCGCTGGTGCGGATTCGCCAAAGCGGTCAATACCAATGACTTTGCCTTGTAAACCCACATATTTCATCCAGAAGCCGCTCACGCCAGCTTCAACAGCTACACGCTGACTCACTGAAGCGGGTAATACGGCTTCTTTGTAAGCTGCATCTTGTGCGTCAAACACATTGGTGCAGGGCATAGAGACTACACGCACTTTTGTGCCTTTATCGGCTAATGCTTGAGCCGCTTGCATGGCTAAACCGACTTCGGAACCTGTCGCCATCAAGATAGCTTCAGGGGTGCCGTCACAATCGCTTAAGATGTAACCACCGCGTTTGATGGCTTCAATGTTCTCAGCGCTGCGGGTTTGATGAGGCAAACCTTGACGCGAGAAGATTAAGCAAGAAGGGCCGGTGCGACGTTCAATGGCACATTTCCAAGCCATTGCAGATTCCACTGCATCAGCTGGACGCCAAACGTCCATATTAGGAATCATGCGCAAGGTGGCAATTTGCTCAACGGGTTGGTGAGTCGGGCCGTCTTCGCCCAGACCGATGGAGTCATGGGTATACACAAACAAGCCTTGAATTTTCATCAAAGCGGCCATGCGCAAGGCATTACGGGCATATTCAGAGAACATCAAGAAGGTCGCGCCGTAAGGAATGAAGCCACCATGCAGCGAGATGCCGTTCATGATCGCAGACATGCCAAATTCACGCACACCATAGTAGATGTAATTGCCAGCACCGTCAGCTTTGCTGACACCTTTGCAGCCTTTCCATAAGGTCAGGTTAGAACCTGCTAAATCGGCTGAGCCGCCCATGAATTCAGGCAGTAAAGGACCAAAACCGTTTAAGGTGTTTTGTGAAGCTTTGCGTGAAGCGATGGTTTCCGCTTTAGCATTGACTTCTGCCACAAAGGCGCTGGCTTTGGCTTCCCAGTCAGCGGGTAAGTCGCCTTGCATACGGCGTTCAAATTCAGCAGCCAGTTCAGGATGTGCGGCTTTATAAGCATCAAAACGGCTGTTCCAGTCGCTTTCAGCTTTAGCGCCTTTGTCTTTAGCAGACCAACCTGCATATACGTCATCAGGCACGACAAAAGCATCGTGAGACCAACCAATACGCTCGCGCACCAGTTTGATTTCGTCATCCCCTAAAGGTGCGCCGTGACAATCTTCTTTGCCTTCTTTATTGGGCGAACCCCAGCCGATAATGGTTTTGCAGCATACCAGCGTAGGTTTGTCGGTCACGCTGCGAGCGGTATCAGTCGCTGCTTTGATCGCATCAGCATCGTGTCCATCAACGTCACGAATCACATGCCAGCCATAGGCTTCAAAACGTGCAGGGGTGTCGTCAGTAAACCAGCCTTCCACTTCACCATCAATGGAAATGCCGTTGTCGTCATAAAATGCGACGAGTTTACCTAAACCTAAAGTGCCCGCCAGAGAGCAAGCTTCATGGGAAATACCTTCCATCATGCAGCCGTCACCAAGGAAGACGTAGGTGTTGTGGTCAACGATGTCGTGACCGTCACGGTTAAATTGTGCGGCTAAGGCTTTTTCCGCAAGCGCCATACCGACCGCATTGGTAATACCTTGTCCTAAAGGCCCTGTAGTGGTTTCAACACCGGGGGCATAGCCATATTCTGGATGGCCTGGGGTTTTAGAATGAAGCTGGCGGAAGTTTTTCAGGTCGTCAATGCTTAAATCATAGCCCGTCAAATGCAGCAATGAATAAATCAGCATAGAACCGTGACCATTAGAGAGAATGAAACGGTCACGATCTGCCCAGTTAGGATTGGTTGGATTGTGCTGCATGTAGTCGTTCCACAGCACTTCAGCGATGTCAGCCATACCCATAGGGGCACCTGGATGACCTGATTTAGCTTTTTGTACTGCATCCATGCTCAAAGCACGAATGGCATTAGCGAGTTCTCTGCGCGAAGGCATGTACTCCCTCCTGTTTAGTTATCGTCAAATAGAAGCGTCAAAAGGTAAAAATGGTAAAGAATACAACCATTTTCTCTGACTGAAGTGAATCCGGCAATCCCTACAAAAACTATAACCGCATAAATGTATTTTTATGCTGCATTGCAGTATTTTTCTGGAAACCTTTGAAACTAAAACATTATGTGTATTTTTTTCAGGTTTTTTATTGGCTTATGAAACAAGATTGATGAATAAAAAGAGTCAAATTTGACCTTTTTTGTGTCATTAACTTGTCGTAAGGGAGACGGATTATAGCCGAGTTTTGAAATTTTGCTGAAAACCGCTCAATACTATATCCAAATCTTTGCTCAACGCAATCACTTTGAATAATTCGCCCATTTCAGCAGGCATGATCAACGCTTGTATTTGTTGTGTCAGACGTGTATGAGCGACAACATCTTGGGGGTCAGAAGCGGACAGCAAGGCTTCCAGTCCGGCGTGCAGTAAAAAATACATTTGAGGGGTATAACCCAGTACGTGAAAACCCGCTTCATAGGCAGCCTCCGCCACGGCGGTAAAATCGACATGCGCGGTGATGTCTTGTAAGCCGGGATACAGCAACGCCTCTGGGTGAGCATGATGACGATAATGACACATTAAAGTGCCTTCATCGCGTTGTGGGTGATAGAACTCGTGACGCGGAAAACCATAATCAATCAGCAATACCACGCCCTGTTTCATGGCGGCAAACAGAGCTTGAAACCAGCCCGATAAATGCGGATTCCATTCTGACTCATAGCCTTCTGGTAAAGCCCCTAATGCCTGCACAGCGTGCTCTAACCGAGGATTAGCCGGTTTAAATACACTGACATAGTGTTCGCCATCCCAGCCGACATATTGCTCTTGCACACCTTCAGCGGTGACACGAAAACGTTGCACAGGCATGGCATCCAGCACTTCATTGCCTACAATGACCCCGCAAAAATCTTCAGGCCAGGATTGCAACCACAGTACCCGATCTAATAAATGCGGCACTTTATGCTGTAATGTCTCGCGTTGGCGTTGCTGTAATTCGGCACTAATATCTAGGATGTAATAATGTTCAGGTAGGCTGTCAAGTTGTTCTAACTCAGTCAATATATCCGCCGCCATCACTCCAGAACCTGCGCCTAATTCAAGAATAGAGGCTGAAGACAATGCACTTAAGATGTCCGCGCATTGACGTGCGATACACTGAGAAAAGGCTGGTGATAATTCAGGGGCGGTGACAAAATCACCTTGCGCACCAAATTTACGTAAACCCGCACGGTAATAGCCTAAGCCAGGTGCGTATAAAGCCCATTGCATGAATTGCTCAAAAGTGACACTCCCCTTGGCCTGCTGGATTTTTTCGACAATATATTCCGTGGTTTGCTGGCTATGTTGTAATTCAATCGCCGACGGTACAGGTAAATGAGCAATGGGCATACGGATTTGATGTCCTAAATATTTGTGATTGATAAGATGATGGCTTGCCACGATCTCGTATCTTTATAAAAGCTTCCCCCAACATGCCTTGAGGAGACCCTCTATTGAACCAGAAAGCTCAAGATAAAGCGACAGCCCCTGTCGTTCTCATCACTGGAGGCGCACGTCGTGTCGGAGCGACTATTGTGCGTCACTTACACGCCCAAGGTCTCTGCATCGCCCTGCATTATCGTAGCTCTAGCCTAGAAGCTCGACGTTTACAGGAAGAACTGCAACGGCGGAGACCCAACTCCGTGTTATTGCTGCAAGCTGAACTGTTAGCGGTGAATAAACTAGAACATATGGTGCAAACCGTCATCGATGTTTGGGGGCGTTTGGACGTGTTGATCAATAATGCGTCGAGTTTTTATCCCACCTCGATAGGCAAAACCACTGAACAAGATTGGGATGACCTTCTCGGCACCAACCTCAAAGCCCCTTTTTTTCTGGCTCAAGCGGCGGCACCCCATCTGCGCAAACAACAAGGTTGCGTGATTAATCTGGCTGATATTCATGCCGAACGTCCGTTAAAAAATCATCCGGTATACAGCATAGCCAAAGCCGGATTAATCATGGCCACCAAAGCCTTGGCGCGAGAATTAGGCCCACAAGTGCGCGTCAACGCGATTGCACCCGGAGCGATTTTATGGCCTGAAAATGAAATGGATGATCTGGCCAAGCAGCGCATCATTGCCAATACGGCTTTAAAACGTCATGGCGAACCGATGGACATTGCTCGCACCGTTTGGTTTCTGATTCATGAAGCGTCTTACATCACCGGACAAATCATCGCCGTAGACGGTGGAAGAACCCTAGGTAATCCGTAGAGAAAATAGTTAATAGTCTATTTTCAAAGGAAAAACTAAGCCTTTGCGTCACGTCCGTCAATGGCCTGTGCTATTCCCTCGTTCCCAAGCGGCGAGGCTGTAAAAGAACTCCTTCCACAGGCGACATCAATGGGATTAAAAATCCTAGAATTCATGTTTTTTCGGCTATTTCAAGGCAA
>JADGEH010000107.1 GCA_016744475.1 Thiotrichales bacterium
ACGGGTATTTTTTCTTAGTCATTATTTTAAGTTCCTTAAGAAAGTAAAGTTGAAACTAAAAAATCAACAACTTAAAAAACCATAAAAATACAATGGTTTTTGTATTTTATATAATAATCAATATATTGGAATTCGTATAGACTCTAAAGCTTATGCGACCTACGCGGGCTGTGTTTATCGGCATTTTGCCCACCATCAGATGTTGTTGAGCATCGAATGGTGGGCTACCCGGCTTTATTCGTTAGCAAAGATACTCAAAAAAGGGTAGCGTCCCCTTTATTCCTTTATTCACGTCAGCACATTTTTGTTAGATTATTTTATTTCTGTTCATCAAATTCTAAAGCAATCTCTGATGAGAGTTCTTTTAAGAGTCCAGAAAGACTTAAATTTACTGCTTTTCTTATGTCTTCATGTTGTTTTAGTTTACAATGAACTGTTTTCCATTGGTTTTTATTTTGAGTTACTCGTTGATTCCAATTAATCTCTTTTTCTTTTTCCATCTTAAAAAAAACTGTTAGCTTTGACTTAGAAAAAACAAATGTAATAAAAGCTATACGCCAAGGAAGTATTTCTTCTTTTGGATCTAAATGTATTAACAGTGCATTACAAGGTGAAGGTGCAGTAAGTTGAATCCCATCAACAATATCTCGGTAGCGAGTTACAGGCTCATATTTAATACGTTTTTTTGTTCCAACTATGCTTGCTATCATACTTCCATGAATTCCACCAGGAACGTCTTCAACTTCAACTTTTTCTTTAGCTTCATACTCTTCTTCTATATAAGTAACTTTGGCAAAGTACTGTTCATCATTTTTTGAAAGCCATTCTGCTACATTCTTTATACCAACAATTTTTTCATAACTTGACGTTTTTTCAACCACCACAGAGTATAAACCATTGATTAAATCTCCCCAATCATAATTCTCAATTGTTTCCATAAAAAGTTCTAGTGACTTTAATGCTTCATCCTCTTTGCAATAATCTCTACTTTTTAGCTTTATGGTAGATATTAATATATCCTCATATGATTCTTTGGTTTCAGATAAAGCCCCATCATCATTTTTTTTATCTTCTGAATTATCATCTATAACACCAAGCTTTTTTGAGACAGCAGAAATCAGATCAGTAGATACGGCACAAAATACTTCAGTATTACTGGCTTGTTGAATAAAAAGAGGGGTTTGGTGTTTAGATACACTGGTATCATCAGAGATATATGCCATTATATCTCGATAGCGAACCTCTTTGCCTGAATAGTTGACTAAAGATTTAGCAAAACTCTTAGTAAAAACACTAAAATCTGAGAGCGCTGTAGATGACTCAGAAGAAGATGAAGAGAAAAAAAAGTATGTTTTATTGAAGCTATTAACCAATGATTTTTCAAAGATCGTCTTTAAGTCTTGGTCTGACTTTATGTACTCTGTGCCTGCTTGGCAGGCATCTACCATTTTAACAGTTAATTCAGGATTCAATGATTTTAACATTGAATCTAACTCACTATTTCGTAATGATGTTTGCTCAGACTTAGAGCTATTGTAATCTGAAAACAAAAACAAAAAATCATCAGTGTTTCTTGTTCCATGACCAGTGTAATAAAAAAATACTTCATCAACATCCTGATTCTGATATTTCCGCACAAAAGATGAGATTCTATCTTTTGCATCCCCACTTACAGGACTATTATCTAGAATAATCCATTCATCAAATTTTCCAGATTTTGATATAACTTCCATCATTAACAATAAATCTTTATCACAAGGAGGAAGGTCATTTTCGTGCTGATAAATAGAAACACCTGCTAAAATTGCAATTCTTTTTCCCAAATTTAAACTCCATTATGTTTTTATAAGATATAACTTTTAAGTGTCAAGCCTTTTCACCCTGATACTCTCCAATATTAAATGATAAATCAGGCAACTTTGCTTTGCTACCAGTATGCTGAACTTTTGCCCTTATAGCTCGTGTAGGGCGGATAAGGTGCGTCTTTTTGCACCGTCATCCGCCGCCATCACGGAATTCCTGCAATGTCGCATGACGCTAAAGAGGCTGTGAAAGTATTCTAAAAATAGCCATTTTTTAGTGATTTTTTGCATGTAAGTCATTGATTCTCCGTTGCAGAGAACCACTGAAATTGAATACTTTCACAGCCTCCTAAAGCTTATGCGACCTACGCGGGCTAGTATGCATGTAATACATCCATACCCTTTAATTTATGGAATGCCTTATTCAACTCTTCTATTTTGAACTTATTAATAGTTATTTCTATTTTTCTTATTGAGTTGTTTTGTCCTAAGAATATCTCCCATGCTATTTTTTTGTTGTCAGCCATTGTAATAAGCCTAAAATCATTTGCATGAATTTTATTGACATCAAGAGAATATGTCTTTACACCCATATCTCTGTGAAGAGGAAGTAGCTTTTCTTTCATGTCTACCTCTTCTGGATTTTCTTCATCTATATAAAATATTCGCTCGACCTTTCCTCCTGCATTTATAAAAACTTTGATTGCCTCTTCAAAACTTCCACTTTTTTCTGTCTCCTCCCAGAAATAGTTTTTACTCACCATGCTGGTTGCATAGAATGTTGCATTAGGATATAAAGTTAAAACTCTCTTATAAAAATCTCGATGCTGCACTGGGTCATATATAACCATTTTTTCACTTGTTATTGCTGATTTAATATTGTCTAGCACAGTGTCAAAGTACTCATCAAAAATCATTAAGAACTTCTTATCGATTTTCGATTTTAAATCTACGGAGTCCTTTACTTCACTTCTTTTTAGAAACATAAATGTTTCTGCAATTAACTGGTAATTGGCAACAAAAACAAAAGACAGCAAAGCAAGTAACAACCCTCTAGCAAAACCTGAATATTCCCCTGACAACGATTCCGTTAGTGACTCATAAAAGAATCCAACTAGAAAAGCCAGTAGACTGATAACTAACGGCATTATCAAATGTTCTTTCCAAAAATTTCTTTTCACTCAATTCCCCAATTAGCTCGTGTAGGGCGGATAAGGTGCGTCTTTTTGCACCATCATCCGCCATCACGGAATTCCTGCAATGTCGCATGACGCTAAAGCTTATGCGACCTACGCGGGCTACATGTACTTTGTTCTTAAATAAAGATGAATTAGAAAGTAATAATCCTCTAAGAGTAATTACTGTAGAAGATTGGAGTGGATGCGTTAATCATCATCAGCCATAGCATTTAAGTTGTTCTCAGATTCACTATCTGGTCTTGTTCTGATGTAAGCTTTACCTTTTTTCGGGTGTACTGCAACAGCATCTATTTTCTTTTGTTCAGCCATCCGTAATGCGGTTTTAGCAGGGGTAAATGTTGTATTACCTTCAATAAGAACCGCTGATATATTTCCATCTGTGTCTTTTTTAGCATCTACTATTTTCTTTGGCGTACTCATAAGTGTATCTCCATTGTTATTGTAAGTATCTAACGCTTGCGCTCAGCCGACCACAAAACCGCGTAGCGGTTTTGTGGTCGGCTGGAGCTGCTTGTTGGATGCCTCATCTAGACGAACCTTTTAATAGATCAACCAAGCCTGAGTGCAACAACATAAAAGGAACCCATACCCATGCAAATGGCCTACTAAGCCACCATGTCCATCTGCGAGTATGAAGCATCATTTCTGAGTTTATGCACTCCTCAGAAGGTCGGTCGCAACGTTCCATTACGACATTTCGCTGTATCGCGTATGGCCCATTTTGGTGAAATGTGTCAAAAGATTTATATGGCTTGGTGAAGCCACATTTCGGGCAACGCCAATACGATTTTGTGAGCGATGCACAGAAATGAGCAAACCCAAGGAAGGCCAGTATCCCTATGACAATCGCGATATCTACCAGATGGTCCTGAATCATGTTTCTTGTTACATCCAACTTTTAAGTATCAAGCCTTTTCACCCTGATACTCTCCAATATTAAATGATAAATCAGGCAACTTTGCTTTGCTACCAGTATGCTGAACTTTTGCCCTCATAGTTCAGGGTATTGAGCCAGCATTCAGGCAGTTTTGCTAGTTTTCTGATTTATCGAATCAAGTTACCTTGCTATTTGATATTACAGTTTATTTCACGCATACTTGACAAGGTAATTTTTTTAACTTTAGTTGGGTTTGGAGTGTATGTCAACACAGAAATCAGGAAAAAAGTTGTTGGAGGAGGTGCGCGATTTGATGCGGCGTTTGCATTATTCGATTCATACGGAGCGGGCATATTGTGATTGGATTGCGCGGTTTGTGCGGTTTCATCATTGGCAGGCGCGTGAGGCGTTGTTGCTGGAGGCGGAGAAGAAGGTTGAGGATTTTTTGACGCATTTGGCTGTGCAGGGGAATGTGGCGGCTTCTACGCAAAAACAAGCGTTTAATGCCTTGGTGTTTTTGTATAAGCGGGTGTTGGCGCAGCCGTTGGAGCATGTGGAGGCAACGCGCTCGAAGAAGGAACAGCGGGTGCCGGAGGTGTTGACCCGCGAGGAGGTGAAGCGGGTGTTGACGTTTGTAGATGGTACGGCGGGTTTGATTGTTAAGTTGTTGTATGGCAGTGGCTTGCGGATAACGGAGGCGGTGCGGTTGCGGGTGCAGGATGTGGATACTGGTTTTAAGCAGGTGACGGTACGTAATGGTAAGGGGGATAAGGATAGGGTCACGCCGTTTCCAGTGAATCTGGAGGTGTTGTTAAAGAATCATTTGGAGCGGGTGCAGTTAATTCATGAGCAGGATTTGGCGGCGGATTTGGGGGCGGTGTATTTGCCTGATGCTTTAGCCGAGGCGTATCCGAATGCGGCGCATGAATGGGGTTGGCAGTATGTGTTTCCGAGTCGGGATATTTCGGTTGATCCGCGTAGTGGGGTGCAGCGGCGGCATCATGTGGATCAGTCGGTGGTGAATAAGGCGATTAAGGCGGCGGTGAAGCGTGCGGGGGTGGTGAAAAAGGTGAGTGCGCATACGTTTCGACATAGTTTTGCCACACATTTGTTGCAGCGCGGGACGGATATTCGCACCATTCAGTCGTTGTTGGGGCATAAGGATGTGCAGACGACGATGATTTATACGCATGTATTGCAGCAGGGCGCTGAGGGTGTGGTGAGTCCGTTGGATGATTTGTGATTTTTTCTTGTTTTGTTTGTTGATGCGATTTATGCAGGCTGTCAAACGGGCATATCTCTCGTTCCCAAGTGTCACTTCACTACCATTAAGTGAAGCCTTTTTAGCCCCTTTGGGGCGTGATTGATACAGCCCAGGGCATCGCCCTGGGTGATGGATAGAGCGAATATCTAGCCCTGAAAGGGCGACATATCATTTTATGTCGCCCTTTCAGGGCTGAGTTTTTTCTCTCATCTTCCAGGGGCGTTGCCCCTGGCTATATAGATGTCGCCCCTTTGGGGCTTCACTGAATGGCAGTGAAGTATCACTTGGGAATGCTGCCTTGACCGCGTTGCGGTCTGTACTACACAACAGCCAGCGGCGCTGGCGCGTCATGAATTCCCCAGCGGCGTTTGGGAGCTAGATAAAGCAGCGCGTGGAAATGCAGATCAGGAAAAACCATTGGGGTTTGTGATAATCTCAATACACCCATCATGAACATTCCATGACAACCCATGACGAACACGCGCCGTGGTCAATAGCTTCTGACATCCATCGACTTAAGAGAACTTGCATGAAAGCCAAAGAATACCGCATGGCATCGGGCGCAAATGGCGCTCTGCTGTTTTTGAAACATATTCCCGATGTGGCCTTGGGTGATCGCGTGGTGATCCGCGACGCTGCCAACCGCAAACGCAACGGGCAAGTGATTCGTACTTCTGAAGAGATGGTCTTGGTGCAGGTGTTTGAAGGCACTGATGGCTTAAATTTGGAAGATACTTGGGTGCGCTTTTTGGGCGAACCCTTTGAATTACCGCTGTCACCCGATTTGCTGGGACGAGTATTTAACGGCGTGGGTAATCCCTTAGACGGGCGACCGCCGATTATTTCTGCGCATAAACGCAATGTGAATGGTTCGTCGGTCAATCCGGCGGCACGGGCTTATCCCAAGGAGTTTATTCAAACCGGAATATCCACCATTGATGGTCTGGATTCTTTGGTGCGCGGACAAAAATTACCGATTTTTTCAGGCTCAGGATTACCGCATAATCGCTTGGCAGCGCAAATTGTACGACAAGCTAAATTGCCGGGGCAGGAATCACAATTTGCCGTGGTGTTTGCGGCGATGGGCGTGTCTTATGCCGATGCACAGTTTTTTCAGGATGAATTTGAGTCCAGCGGTGTATTGAGCAATGTGGTGATGTTTATTAATCTGGCCTCAGACCCTTCGATGGAACGCTTGATTTTACCGCGCACAGCGTTGACGGCTGCCGAATATCTGGCCTATGAAATGGATCGTCATGTATTGGTCGTGATTACCGACATGACGCATTACGCTGAAGCGCTGCGCGAAGTGGCGACCGCTAAAGGCGATGTGCCTGCGCGTAAAGGTTATCCAGGTTATTTATATTCGGATTTAGCTGAAATTTATGAGCGTGCAGGGCGCATTAAAAACCGCCACGGCTCGATTACGATGGTACCTGTGGTGAGTATGCCCAGCGATGATATTACCCATCCGATTCCTGACTTGACCGGGTATATTACGGAAGGGCAAATTGTGCTTTCACGCGAGCTGCATAACCAAGGCGTGTATCCGCCGGTGAATGTGCCGCCGTCGTTGTCGCGCTTAATGAAAGATGGGATTGGTAAAGATTTCACCCGCGATGATCACCAGCGTTTAGCCAATCAATTGTATGCCTCTTATACTCGCGCATTGGAAGCCCGCAATTTAGCCTCCATCATCGGTGCAGAAGAGTTGTCTACCCAAGATAAAAATTATCTGGATTTTGCCGAAGCCTTTGAAAAACGCTTTATTGGGCAAGGCGAACACGAAGACCGTGGCATTATTGAAACCCTTGATTTAGCTTGGGAACTGCTGTCTATCTTGCCGCCTGATGCACTGTCTCGAATGAAACAAGACGATTTGAAAAAATACCACCACTGGCAGGATGAAATCGCTTAATGAATATGCAATGGCTAGAAAAATTACCTTGGGACATCCTTATTATAGGCAGTTTGACCCTAGGACTTGCGCCCTTTTCCCCACCACATTTGATAGAAAAACTGGGCATGTTGTTCAATGGTACTTTAGGCCGTCCGATTGATATTTTTGATTTGCTCATGCACGGTGCTTTTCCTGCCTTATTATTGGCTAAAAGTCTGTACTCTGTGACTCATCTTAAACCGCCTGCTGACTCGCAATAAGTCGGTGCTGTTAGCACCTCTGCCGTGAGATAAAAACTATGTATGCGAATGTCCACCACACACTATGGCTGTTGATCTTAAGCCTGTTCCTCCCTTTAGCCATCGCCCCCACAGCGATGGCTGACAGAAACCTTTTTTCCTCTAGCCGTTATCCGGTCACTTTGGTCACGGGCAATCGTTATTATCCCTTTGCCGATCACAGCTTGCCGCAAGGTGGCATGAGCACGGAAATTGTCAAAGCCGCGTTTGAAGCGTCAGGATTTGAAGCACGGGTATTATTTATGCCTTGGCGACGGGGTTTTATCGGCGTGCAGAGGCACCTTTATGAAGGCACATTTCCGCATTTTTATACAGAAGAGCTGGCTCGTGACTATCTGTATTCAGAGTCCATTTATCCCGGACAACAACGTATTTATGTGAGCAATAACAGCGGTGTGAAATTTAACCGAATTTCTGATCTAGTCGGTTTGCGCTTTTGTTCTCCCATCGGACATGCGATTGATGGCAGCTTACAAAAGCTCATTGATACAGCCGCGATTTCGATTATTTCGCCCAGTGCGCCAGAGTTATGCGCAAAAATGTTAGAACGCCATCGCGTAGACTTCATGGCCTTAGATGAAACAGTTTATAACCACATGTTTCGAGATTTGAATTTAAAAGCGGTGGGAGAACCCTTAGCCAATGCGGATTTGTACTTGCTTCTGCCACTGTATGATCCCAATAGCGAAATGCTTATGAAAGCCTTTAATAGCGGCTTAAAGTGCATTAAAGCTTCAGGCATTTTTGATGATATTGTGCGTCGCCATCTGAGTCGGCGGAGTTTTTGCTGTGGGCACTAAGAAGCGGGACAAGAGATAAAGCATGAATGAAGTCACACTGATGACACACGCGCACAGCCAACATCTGGACACTTTGACGACGCTTTGGCGCACGTTACACACGCGGCTGAGTGACGAGCACATCACGCAGTTAATTTTCCCGCTGTTATTTTTGCGTTTAGCCTGTATTCACGCCGATGAGGAACTCGCCGAAACCGCTGATATTTGCTGGGCAGAACTGATCGACAGCGAAACGCCAGCGGAATCTTATCAACACCTTTGCCACACCTTGTGTGATCCTCAAACCTGGCCTGAAGCGGGTATTTTCAGTGCCTTGCCGAGCTTAGAAGCGCTGGGGGAAACAGGATTAGAAGCCACTTTGGCTTGGCTACAAGCACTGGATATGTATGCCTTGCAATACCGCGATATTGGCGAATTTTGGGAAAGTTGCCTACACCATTGCGCTCAACAACATCCTTCCTTACAAGCCCTGTGTCCGCCGCTGCCTTTGATTAATGCCTTAACCGCCTTGCTACAACCCAAAGCCAACGAGCATTTTTATGATCCCCAGGCGGGCAGCAGCGGCTTTCTGGTCGCCGCGCAAGACTATGTACACACCCTCCTCGAAGAACAGGACAGCTTGCCGCCCGATCACACCTGCCTCATAGCTGCCCACGCTCACTCCGCATTAGAATGGCGCTTAAGTTTGGCGAATTTACGCCTGCACGACGTACCCATGAGTGACTTACAACTGTGGCAAACGCCCTCTACCCGCCGTCCACAAGACATTGATGTGGTGCTCACGCATTTGCGCAATAGCACCGATGATATTCCCCGCGTATTCAACCAAGCTTTGCACAGCCTAAAAGCCGGAGGGCGTGCCTTAATTTTGTTAGAAGACAGCTATTTATCGGCAGAAGAACACGCGGATTGGCGGCGCGATTGGCTGCAACACTATCAACTCCACACGCTATTACGCCTACCTGAAAACACCTTTGCGCAACCCACACACGCCTTGTTTTTCACCACGGGATGCACAGAGACGTGCTGGTACTATGATTTGCGCACACAAGTGCCCGCATTCACTGGGCAAACTGAACAATTGGCGCAATTATTAGGCGTATTCACCTTGGCTTATGGCGAAGATATTTTGCCTGATTCACAACAACGCCTCCGCAAAGCTGCAAAAGACCCCCGCTTGCAAGCCGTCCACCTGGCTGACTGTGCCGCCCCTGTCGATTTAGTCGCGGCCTATCAACTGCCCCCGGATACTCTTTTGCCCCCACTCCCTGGCATCTCCAGCCCTTCCGCCGCCGCGTCACAATGGCCCGGTTTATTAGGCGACACGCTGCAAGACTTACAACAACTCGGTCACTTGTTACGCGACAACAACTCCCATGATTGACATCACAGCACTGCAAACACTCTTACAACAAGCCGCTGATGCTGAATTGCTCCCTCGGTTTCAAGCTTTATCCTCAAACCGCTTAAGCGTGGATGAAAAAGCCGATGGGAGTTTAGTCACCGAAGCCGATGTCGCCATGCAACAGCGCATTGAAAGCGCCTTATTAAGCGCTTACCCACACATTCCTGTACTGGGCGAAGAATCCTCACCCGCACAACAACAAGCCTTACTAGACCAAGAAGAACGCCTATGGATTCTTGATCCACTCGATGGCACCAGTAATTTTGCCGCAGGTTTTCCCTTTTTCGGGGTGTCTTTAGCCTTATTAGAAGCGGGAGAAGTGCGTTTAGGGGTGGTTTACGATCCGATTCGACAAGAATGTTTTTATGCCGAAAAAGGCCAAGGCGCGAGGCTCAATGGGCAAACGCTACGCCCCAAAAAAACCTTAACCCCCTTACACAAAGGCGTGGCTTTAATTGATTTCAAACGCCTGCCGCCCGCACTGGTACAACGTCTAATGCAAGCACCGCCTTACGCCTCGCAGCGCAGCTTAGGATCAGGGGTGTTAGATGGGTGTTGGATAGCGGCAGGACGCGCTCATGTTTACTTACATGGGCGGCAAAAGCTCTGGGATTTCGCCGCCGCCAGTTTAATCTTGCAAGAAGCGGGTGGGCACGCTTGCACCTTAGACGGCGAACCCGTATTTCAAGCCTCCTTATCCCCACGTTCCGTCATTGCAGCGCTCGATGAAGAGATGTTTCAGCAATGGAACGCCTTCATCTCAGCGCCCAATGAGACTTAAACACCAGCGCCTATTCACACTCATTAAAGACTTTTGACGTGCAATGGTCACAAACTTTGTGATCCAAACGTTGATAGATAGACTGAATAGCTTGGCTCTTGGTATCAAAGAAATGATCATTGCCCAGATGCTTAATAAACAATGATTTTGCAGCAAATTCATACACCGATGATTTCAATCCCACAAAATAAAGTCCACCGCCTTTACTTTTAAGACGCTGGTTTTCTGAGGCCAATACATCCTCTCCTGCCAAATCAATAAAGTTAATCCCCGATGCAATAATCAAAATATGATGAACTCTTTCAATGTCTGAGATTTGAGCCAATCGTTTTTGAATATGATTAATAGAACCAAAATAAATAGACATATCCACGCGAATGATTTTAAGTTGCGGACATTGATTCAAGGGTTTTTTATTGATGTTAATGAACTTCCTTGAACCATTGTCAGTATCCACTGACAAGGTAGGGATTCTCGGTGTTGAAGTCTTAGCCAAAAACAATATCAACGACAACAACACGCCCAAATAAATCGCAAATTCAAGTTCAAGAAATAAAGTCGCTAAAAAGGTTGTTAATAAAATCGCCGATTCCGATTTACTAAAACTCAATATTTGCCCAATATGCTTAAAATCGATAAGGCTATAAGCTACCAATAAAATCACCCCACCCATCGCCGCAATCGGCAAATAAGCCGTTAAGGGCGCGACCAACAAAACAATCGCCATCAACGCCATCGCGGCAAAAATCGCTGACATAGGGGTTTTTGCCCCTGCTTCATAATTCACTCCAGAACGGGTAAAAGAACCCGACCCGGCATAACAAGACATAAAACTACCGCAGATATTAGACATCCCCTGCCCGATAAACTCCTGATTTGAATCAATACGCTGATTAGATTTAGTAGCCACTGCACGACTGATAGACACCGCCTCAATCAGTCCCAGCAACGCCACCGCAAAAGCTTCAGGTGCCAACATTTTGATAGTTTCGAGAGAAAAATTAGGCATTGAAAGAGGTGGCAAATGGGCAGGAATTTCACCGACCAGCTTGATGGTGTCAGTAAAACCTTGAAAATACAGCGCTGTCACACTGCCCACAATCATGCCCAACAACAGATTAGGCGCTTTAGGCATGATTTTTTTACTCATAATGGCGGTCAAAAGCGTTGCTAAAGCAATCGTCACAAGATACGGATTCACACTGCCAATATCCATATAAAGGTCTATCCAGGTGTGCAAAAAGGATTCGCCTTTAGGTACAAAAATCCCCGTAATATGCTTGAGTTGGCTGGTCGCAATCAGAATCGCCGCCCCCGCAGTAAAGCCAATCACCACCGTATGAGACACAAAATTGACCAACGTCCCTAAACGCGCAATACCAAAGGCCAATTGGTAAATTCCAGCAAGGAAAGTAAGCGTCAAAGTCAAAGAGACAAACTCCGGCGTGCCGACGCTGGCGTGATGGCTGATGGCAGAAAACACCACGATAGAGATTGCCGTAGTAGGGCCTGAGACCAAATGAAATGAGGAACCAAACAAAGCGGCGATAATCGGTGTCACCATCGCCGTATACAAACCGTATTCAGGCGGCAAGCCCGCAATAGTGGCAAAAGCGACCCCTTGGGGTAAAACAATCACAGCTCCGGTTAATCCCGCGATTAAATCGGCTTTAATCGTGGTTTTATTGATGAACTTAATCCAGGTAAGGAAGGGGAATATCACGTCTAGTTTCATATGTACCTTTATTTTTTGTTTTCTTAAACAATGACTTGAATGAGAATAGCGTTAAAGCCAGTGGCTAAGAGCAATGCCGGGAATATAACAAGAACCCGCTAAAATACAACAAAAGGCCATCCGCTTCCAAATGCCAATGCCGCTTAGAAGCTGTCTGGTCAATAGACATCTGAGCTTAGGTTAGGATGATTGGATGCCCATTATTTCAAGATTTGAGGGGAGTGTCGGGTTACGCTATCGCTAACCCGACCTACGAAACGACGAAATGGTGGGATCATGTTGCAACGACGTAAAGAAGAACTTGAGTTGTATAAGCTGTTTGCTAATGATTCAGCCTTTAAGGTGTCTTTGACACAAAGTATTCAACCTATGCTTTAAAAAGCATTGCCAGGAGATGAGGGCACATGAGCACATTAAAAGATTCCACCGCCTTGGATGCGGTGCAAATGGAAGAACGCTTAGACGTGTTGCTGGAGTCGGCGCTGTCTTCTCGGCGTATGGCTGACCGATTGGCACAGCAGTTGGCGACGTGTTCGCGCACACAGCAAGAATATGTGCTGCATTGGGTGGATATTATTCGTCGCAGCAATGGTGAAATTGCTTTTCAATTTGCGGATTATGCAAAACAAGCGCTGAAGTTGATGGATGAAGACGGCATTGAAGCGTGGGTGATTCATGCGATGGATGTGTACGATAAAACGGGCTTGAAAGCGGCTATTGATGTGGTGAGAGGGGTGGAGCAGTATGCAAAGCATTTATTGCGTAAAACCCGTGGTGTGCCTTTAGAAGAAGTACACGGCGTGTTGGAAACGTTTATTTCGGGTTTAAGTGGACGGCGTTTGAAATTGGCGGTGGATGAACAGGTGTTTACGGATACGGACACCTTGTTTTTGCCAGAAGTGTTGGGACATTTTGAAAAGCGTGAAGATAATTTCTTTTTGTATAAAGTGACGGCGGTGCATTTGTGGGCGCAAACGCGCTTTGGTACTTGGCAAGTGGCGTTGCATGAAGTGGTGCGGCGTTTTCCTGATCCGGATCGTGCTTGTCGTTTGTTTCATACTTTGGAGCGCTTAAGGTTGGAAGCGCAAATCGCTCAGGCTTTGCCGGGTTTGTTTCGTGATATGTGTTCTTTATTAGAACGCTTAAATGAACAGCGGGTGCCGACGGGATGGGAAGCGATAGAGGAACACATCACTCGCCCTGACAGTCATGTGGGCACCAGCTTGGAATTATTAAGCCAAATTTATGAGCAGGATTTATTATTGAGTGATTGTGCTTATCAAGGTGTTTTGTTGCCGGATCGAGTGGAGGAAGTGCGAGCGATTCGTTTAGCTAAAGAAAAGGATTTATTTCGCTTAGGTTTGGTTAAAACCGCTGAAGAACATGATCAACAACAGCCACAAGAAGCGGCTGAGGCAAAAGAACCCATTGATCCATTGACCCGTTTTTCTATTGAACAAATTGAAGAAGAACAGCAAGGCATGAGCTTTGAATTGCAATTGGATGGTATGCCGATTGTGCCGCCGGATAATGTGAAATCTTTAATGGATTCTATTATTCAAGATACTGGATTGATTCCTGAAGAGTATTTAACCCCCGCAGGGGCAGGACATTATGTGCTGGCGGCGATGCAGTGGCAGCAGGAAAAAGACCCTAGCGAGGTGTGGCAGGGGATTTATCATGAGGACGGCGCGTTTATTTATCCTGAATGGGATCACAACCGCCAGCATTACCGTAAAAACTGGTGTGTGATGCGAGAAGTGGATGTTCAACCTTCGAGTGAAAGTTTTGTGCGCGATACGTTGTATAAATATCGCGGTTTGGTGAAAAATTTACGCCGTACTTTTGAAGGTTTACGCGGTGAGCAAAAGTTATTACGCGCCCAGCCTTTTGGTGAAGATATTGATTTAGACGCTTTTGTGCAGGCGTATGCAGATGCGCATTCGGGGCTAGAAATGACGAATCGTTTGTTCACTAAATTAGAACGTCATGAGCGCAATATTGCGGTGATGTTTATGGTGGATATGAGCGGCTCGACTAAGGGTTGGATCAATGATGCTGAGCGCGAGAGCTTGATTTTGCTGTGTGAAGCCTTGGACAGTTTAGATGATCGTTATGCGATTTATGGCTTTTCAGGATTTGGGCGTAAGCGCTGTGAGTTGTATCGCGTGAAGCATTTTGATGAACCTTACAATAGCTTGGTAAAACAGCGTATTAGCGGGATTAAACCGCAGGATTACACCCGCATGGGGGTAGCGATTCGACATTTAAGCGGTGTACTGAAAGAACAAGAGGCGAGGATTAAGTTGTTGATTACTTTGTCTGATGGGCAACCGGATGATTATGGTGACAATTATCGTGGTGAATACGGCATTGAAGACACGCGCCAAGCTTTATTTGAAGCTAAACGAGAAGGGATTCACACTTTTTGTATTACTTTGGATACTGAGGCGAAGGATTATTTGAGGCACATGTACGGACATGTGAATTACATTGTGATAGATGAAGTACGTAAATTGCCTTTGAAAGTATCGGATATTTATCGGCGATTGACGACTTAAAGGAAAAGATATGAACGTTGAACCTAAAAAATTAATCATAGTGCTGTTTCACGATGAATTCTAAATCATTCATCTGAGCATTGGGGTAGATCGCCGTAATGCGTTTTTCAGCATCGGCAACGACAAATAGGGGCGTAAAATCAGGCCAATAGCCTTTCACTCCCAGGGATTTGGTGTATTTTCCGTCAACCCCGCCAATAAGAATACCACCGCGAAGAGTCACCGATTGACTGTCTGCACCGCACCCTTGGTTGAAACACATCGCTGAGTCATCCAATTCTGGGTGAGCTACATAAATGAAAAAACGTGCGGAGAGCTTATGAGTGCTAATTGACATTTCTTTCTCAGAAATGAAAGTAAATTCCGGCAATGGATCACCAACGCGGATGCCGTTGTATGTTTCAACAGTTTGAGGCGGCGCATGACATGCACTGAGCTCGCGTAGGGCGGATAAGATGCGTCTTTTTGCATCGTCATCCGCCATCACGGAACCCTCAAATGTCGCATGACGCTATCGCTTATGCGACCTACGCGGGCTGACGATGCCGTGTTCAGTGTATTGTGGTGGGGGTCGGTTAGCGTGAGGGTGTAGTGTTGGGGTTGTCCCATGCCAACGGTGTCGCCGGTTATCAGGACGTGTTCGTCGAGTTTGAGGGTGGGTTTAACGCGGAAGAGGTAGAGCGGCAGGTTGTCGAGTCCTTGGGCTTGGAGTTCGGCAAGGGTGTCGGCATCGGTTTGAGTCGCTGGGGTAAAGTCGAGGTGAATGCTTTGTTGGTTGAGTGCTTGTAGTGTTGTAGAGGGGGATCATGAAGTATGGTTCGCGTGCGCACCGAAAAGAAGGTGCGCACCCTACCTGGCTAGCAAGGTTATGAGCCTTTTTGATATGCCTGTAAAAGTCCTTCCATAAGCTCTTTAAAATTTAATATTCTCTGTAAATGCACGTTCACCGTTTCTTGGAAAATATTCAAGTATTTCAAACTCATCTTTAGATATTTTTATATAAGGGTTAATATAATAGAAGACACCTTGACTCTCTTCTTCTCCAATAAATATTAGGTTTTTATGCAAATGTTCCTTTTTGATAGGCAGGACAGCATATTCCATACATTCTGCAAAGGGGTGCTCAGGGTGTTTTTTTACCCACATTTCTAGAAGTTTTTTTTTGATATTTCCATTTGTATCCACTATTTCATTATCCCGATTATAGTAAAGCTGGTAGAACTCTTCAGGAATAGGAGTTGACCAGTTATTACTTTCGAGAATTTCAATGTATATGCTGTCAAATGTATCATGTATATCTTGAATATCTCGAATATAGTCAGGGGAGTTACTTAAAGATTTTACATACGAAGTTCTAAAAATTTCATAGTAACACAACATCATACCGTCAGCCGTCTCCAGAAAAGTGCGATAGCTAGTTGGCAATACAAAACCTAGTTTTTTTTCCAGTTTTTGAATATCTTCTAGTTTAGCGGAAGAGTTAACAGAAGATTCTTCTGGAGTCTCATAAGAACCCGAAGGGTTTTGAAAGTAACGCTTTATAAAGTCGCGCCAATATAGCAAAATTATATCAGTTGTTAAGACTGCCAGTCCTTCAAGGACTGGCAGTCTTGGGTTTGGCTCTATCGCAAGCCTATAAATGATGTACTTTAGCTATAATTATGCCATTCTGTATTTTTCATAGTTACCTCGCATTTGAACCTAGACAGTGGATTTTTTTAACTTTCTTATTGCCGTTTTTTGCTTTGAACTCTTTCCACATTACACCATAAGTTGAACGATTTTTATTCGCTATCATCTTAACATGATACTTATTTTCTGTTTTTGCAACTTTGCACTTACGTGGAAAACCTCTCATCATTTGACCTTGAGTGCCCGGTTTTTTTATTTGTTCAGTCTCAGGGACATAACGTATAGAAATTTTTCCAGCGTTAACCTCACGCTCATTGCTGGTCTCATTGCTCGTTGCCCCTTCTTTCGTTGACCAGAAAGGATATTCATCACAAACTAAAGGAATAAGGTCTATATATTCTCCATTATTATCTCTATACCAGTTATATACTCTCGTAGCATATGAATCGCTATCGCTGCGAGACAGGGAGAGGCGCAGCCGGGGTCGAGTAGCCCGCGACAAGGCGTCATTTTGGACGGTGGCGCAAGCGATGCGAAGGTCTTTGGTTCGCATCGCTGGGGTTGCCAAGACAACATGTATTCGCCGTATAGTCATGGGGGAAGGAAGTACCGTAGCAGCGCAGTG
>JADGEH010000013.1 GCA_016744475.1 Thiotrichales bacterium
AGTGTTTTATCATAAATATGATTTATGAGCACTATAAATACAGGACTACCCAAAAACGAACGGGGAAAACCGCCAATATCCGCTGTTTTGCAGTCGGTATCTTAAGAGCCTATGCGAAGATGGGGAATCGAAGCGAAAATTCGCCATTTTGAGGCAGGTTTTTCGGTTTTTTAAGGCGAATAGCGGGCGTGTGTTAATAAAAAGCGGAAAACCTGACCAAAAATGCGGGTTTGCAGCCGATTATCCCGTTTTCGTATAGGCTCTTAAGTTTTGTAGCGTACCTGACCTACGAATCAGCAATAAATTTTATGCCCGCATTCGGTAAAACTTGTCAGTTTTGTTATAGTTCCTCTTTTTTGCACACCCTTTAGATGAGGAATTAACGGATGACACGCATCCAACAAGATGATTTTATTCAAAGTATTGCTGACGCTTTTCAGTTCATTTCTTATTACCACCCATTAGACTATATCCAAAGTCTAGGCACGGCTTACGAACGTGAGCAATCGCCTGCGGCTAAAGATGCCATTGCCCAAATTCTCCTTAACTCCCGCATGAGTGCTGAAGGCCATCGCCCTATTTGCCAAGACACAGGCATTGCCGTGGTGTTTTTAAAAGTCGGTATGAATGTGCAATGGGAGGCTGATATGAGCTTGCAGGCGATGGTGGATGAGGGCGTGCGCCGAGCTTATGGACACCCTGATAATACGCTTCGTGCTTCGGTGCTGGCAGACCCCGCAGGCGCACGCAAAAACACCCGCGATAACACGCCTGCGGTGTTGCACACGGACATTGTGCCGGGCGATACCATTGACGTGCGAGTGGCGGCTAAAGGCGGGGGTTCCGAAAACAAGTCGAAGTTTGTCAATCTCAACCCCAGCGACAGTATTGTTGATTGGGTATTAAAAACCGTTCCGACTATGGGTGCGGGCTGGTGTCCGCCGGGCATGTTGGGCATTGGCATTGGCGGGACGGCTGAAAAAGCCATGTTGTTGGCTAAAGAATCTTTGATGGATGCCGTGGATATTCAAGAATTGCAAGCCCGTGGTGCAAAAACTCGTGTGGAAGAGTTGCGCTTGGAGTTGTTTGAAAAAGTCAATGCGTTGGGCATTGGCGCACAGGGTTTGGGCGGTTTAACCACGGTGTTGGATGTCAAAATTCTGGATTATCCCACCCACGCCGCGTCTTTACCCATCGCTATGATTCCTAACTGCGCCGCCACCCGTCATGCGCATTTCACGCTGGATGGCAGTGGCCCTGTACAGCTCACGCCGCCGCGTTTGGAAGATTGGCCTGCGGTGACTTGGACACCCGATGCCAGCACTCGCCGCGTTAATTTGGATGACATCACGCCTGACATCGTTGCACAGTGGCAAGCGGGCGAGCGCATTTTACTCTCAGGCAAATTGCTCACGGGACGCGATGCGGCACACAAACGCATGGTCGATATGCTCAACCGGGGTGAAGCCTTACCCGTTGATTTCAAAAATCGTTTTATTTATTACGTGGGCCCTGTCGATGCAGTGCGCGATGAAGTAGTGGGCCCTGCAGGCCCGACCACGGCGACACGCATGGATAAATTTACTGAAACGATGCTGGCTGAAACGGGATTGCTGGGAATGGTCGGTAAAGCTGAGCGCGGACAAACGGCCATTGATGCGATTGCTAAACATAAAGCGGTGTATTTAATGGGCGTAGGCGGTGCGGCTTATTTGGTGTCTAAAGCAATTCGCAGTGCCAAGGTCTTGGCTTTTGAGGACTTGGGCATGGAAGCCATACATGAGTTTGAAGTGGAAGATATGCCTGTGACCGTGGCGGTGGACAGCACGGGCAGCGCCGTTCATCAAACCGGACCGCAAGAATGGCGCGTTAAAATTGAGCAGATGAAGGCTCGGTAAGTCCAATATGTTCTTCCTGATGCCCCTAGCCAGCGATAAAAAACCACACAAAAAGCACAAAAGACCCGTGTTTTAGTTCGTTTGTGCCTTTTGTGTCTTTCGTGCCACTAGTGTTCATTTTATTAAATTGACAAGCCTAGTGCTTCGTCAAGCCTACTTTTTAGGGTTGCATTTTTTACCACGGAGACACGGAGAAGGCACAGAGCGCACGGAGAAAGACTTTTAATTTAAGTCACCTCTGTGTTCTCCGTGTCACCTCCGTGCCTCCGTGGTGACATTTGACCACCTAATTCTTAGAATTGACAAAGCACTAGGCTTTTGTAGGCATAACATCGCTTTAAAGTGGCGTTATTTCTTACATAAAAAGCCTTGTGTGAGCCGATCTTACCCTTCTTATCAATACGCGGTGTTCAAGCACTGAGTGCATCATGTAAAATCATTTCTTGATCTTACCAACAGGATGTTCCTCTCAGTGCTGCTTACCCGCTATCTCTACCGTGACATTATCTCCACCATCGCCGCTTTATTGCTGGTGCTCATCGCCATTTATCTCAGTCATCGGCTGATTTTATTCTTGGCCGAAGCTGGCAGCGGGGGGTTGCCTGTGGAGTTTATCTTCAAACTCCTCATTTTAAAGCTGTTGTGGGCATTGACTATTCTTGTCCCCCTCACCTTCTTTTTGGCTTTATTACTCTCCCTGGGGCGTTTTTATACGGATAACGAAATTACCGCCATGTATGCCTGCGGCATTGGCGTGCCCTATCTGCTGCAACGTTCGAGTGTGTTGGCTTTCTTTCTGGCGATATTAGTTGGCACATTGAGCTTATTTGTCAGTCCGTGGAGTAAACAGCAAGAAAATATCATTTATGAAGAAATCAGTCGCCAAGCAGAAATTTCGGCGGTTCGTGCGGGGCGTTTTCAAGCATTTAGCGGTGGGCGCGGGGTGTTTTATATCGAAGATATTAATGAAGACACGCAGGCGATGTTGAATGTGTTTGTCGCATTAGAACGTGACGATAAAACCATCTTACTGGCTTCTGACAAAGCCTTTTTATTGGATGAGGGCGAAAGCCAAGGGCGTTATATCGTCATGTTTAATGGGCATCGTTACGATGGCAAACCGGGCAGCGCGGCTTTTAGCAAAACCGCCTTTAAGCAACATGCGGTGTTAATTACATCGCCACCCAGTTATAAGAAGGTGCACTACAAAGCTATTGATAGCTGGGATTTATGGCAAGCCAATGAGTCGCAAACCCGTGCTGAGCTACAAATGCGCTTATCCGCCCCGTTAATGATTTTGCTGTTAGCTCCATTAGCGGTGCTCATGTCGCACACCAAGCCGCGTCAAGGGCGCTATGCCAAAATATTTGTGGCGATTTTGATTTATTTCACTTATATCAATTGCTTAGAAATCGCGCAGAAATGGGTAGAGCAAGACAGTGTGTCGCAGTGGATGGGGCTATGGTGGGTTCATGCCGTGTTGTTATTGGTGATTGGCATTTTGTATTTTCGCAAGAAGCATTAGGTGAGTGTCTAATATGTTCTTTTCTGTTTTACAACGATAAAAAACAACACTAGCGGCACTAAAGACACAAAAGGCACAAGCGTTTTAGTCCGTTTGTGCCTTTTGTGCCGCTATAGAGATGTGATCTGAGTTGTACGACACATTTTTTTCTGACGGTCAATTTTCCATGCCTTATATCAATCTAGCTCGTACAACTGAATTAATATTCCTATAGTGTTAATTTTTACGCACTATAGGGAACACAAGTCAGTTGTACGACAGACCAGGCGGGTTTCAAAAACCTATCAGTTCTTAATTACGATAATCCAATCCCTGTATCGGTATTGACCGCAACGCGGTCAAGACAGCATTCCCAAGCGGCGCTTAGGAACGAGGGAAAAACAACACAAAAGGCACAAGCGTTTTAGTTCGTTTGTGCCTTTTGTGTCTTTAGTGCCGCTAGTGTTAATTTTTAAGCAGTGAAACCATAAGATGCTTTTAGCGAGTGATTAAGTCGCTAGTTTTAAGTGTTTCTTGAACGGAAAAAGCACCGCGTAAGTCACCAACCTTAAAGCCACGCGCTTGATCTTCTGGATACAGTTTATCTAAACGTTCTACGACTCCAGCGTCTAAATGTTCAGTGCTGGCATGACAAACAAGGCACACTTTGCCTGTGGGAATGGCTTTCATATAACGAATATTTCGGCTGCCGTCTTTATCCTCAACAATCTTGGCATATTCTAACGTCATGGGGTCTTCGCCCTTGGCTTTACGCTCTTCAAACTGTAGCAGCACGGCTTTTTCCCAATCATCTGGGGCGTTGTGGCTGTTACGAGTTTTTAAGCTGGTACGGCTGATGTTAAAACCTGAATTTTTAGAATGTTCAGCCGCCACCATGGTGGCTTTAGTATTACAGATGCCAATGGCTTTGACCGGCCCGCCTTCTTTCATGCCAGCCTTTAATTCGGCTTTCAAACCTCCTGCAAAACCTTTAATCGCTTGACGATAAGTCTGTAACTTTTCTTCTGCCACATCACCCACGTCTGTCGCCCAAACAGGCATAGCGGCACAAGTGCTGAGTAACAGGCTACCCATCCAATGTTGTAATGTTTTCATAATGTCTCCTTTTTGATAAAAAATAATCTTAGTGCTTCATTTTACAGCTTTTACTATTGAGCAGACATAAAAAAACACAGACCGGAGCCTGTGTTTTTTATGTCTAACTTGATTCAAGGTTAAAGATTAGAATCAAAAGTATCAGCGGGTACTTGAGCCTGCGGTGCTTCAATGGCTGTGGGAGCAGCTTCTTCAACAGGGGGCTGGCTATTCATGTTGCTGGCGGCTAACGCGCTCAAGCCTAACAGCACAAAACCTAAAGAAATAGGGTCAAACACACCGCCGATTTTGCGTACTTGATGAGGAATTTGTCTATCCATGATAAATCTCCATTAAATTAGAAAACATTAATATTAGTGATTTCTAATATAGAGGTTTTTTAAGAATTATCAATGAGGTAAATTTACTTGCTTTAGCTTAAGCGCCTATCTGAAGACAGGAGCATCGGCTGCAAAGTCGTTTTGTATCAAGCGGCTCTGAGTAGTAGAAATCAAAATAACACTGCTTTAAGCGGTGTTATTTCTTATATAGCAAACTGATCTCAGTGGTACGACTCAAGCTATCCGCTTTAAAAGGCCACGCAAAAGAACGCCAGCGTTTCCAAACGATGTTTAGAGCCTATACGAAGATGGGGAATCGAAGCGAAAATTCGCTATTTTGAGGCAGATTTTTCGGTTTTTTAAGGCGAATAGCGGGCTATTTAACGAAAAAAAGCGGAAAACCTGACCAAAAGGGTGGATTTGCAGCCAATTATCCCGTTTTCGTATAGGCTCTTAACTCGTGTTTCCACGCGCCGCATCACGGCCATTCAGTGAAGCCCCAAAGGGGCATCATCTCTATAAGGGCAAAGCTCTAGGTTAAACGGATAGAAGAGATTTAGCCCTGAAAGGGCGCAATAAAAAGTGGTATGGCGTTTTATGTCGCCCTTTCAGGGCTGAGTGGGTATCATCGACCGAACCCAGGGCGTTGCCCTGGGCTATATAGAGGCCGCCCCGTTGGGGCTAAAAACCCTTCACTTAAATGTCAGTGGCCCTACTGGGTGGCATCACTATAGAGACAATACATCAGTGATACGATAGACCTGGCAGGTCTTAGCCACGATGCTCTAGTACCACTGAAATATTATCCCTATAGAGGAAGAATGGCTACAAATCCTTAGCCGTCTTCATCTTGATGAAAAAACAGCGCATGTAGTATCAACATGACCGCTCCTAACGTAATCGCGCTATCGGCGATATTGAACGCAGGCCAGTGCCATCCGTTGTAGTAGACATCAATAAAATCAACAACATGGCCGAAATCTATGCGATCCCATAAATTGCCCGCAGCCCCGCCTAAAATAAAGGCTAATGCGGCTGCCATCCAATGTTGACCTCGCGTCATGCGCATTAACCATAGGGTTAAGACTAAACACACCACGGAAGAGATGCTGATAAAGAACCAACGCTGCCAGCCGCCTGCATTGGCTAAAAAGCTAAAAGCAGCCCCTTCATTGTGCAGTAAAACCACATTCAAAAAGGACGTTAATTCAACCACTTGCCCAGGGTCTAGGGTGTTGGATACCCAGCCTTTGGTCAATTGGTCGAAAAAAAACACCGCCACCCCCAGTGCTAACCAAGGGTAATTGGTTTTGCGCTTGACGGCGTAACGCCGTATGGGTTTGCCGCCTTTCCAGCGTTGTGAAAGCACTTCTTCGCCTTCAATACGCGCGAGTTCCTCATCTATTTTAGGTTCTTGCTCAGGCATAACGACGTTGCTCACCTTCCCCAATATTGTCTACACAGCGACCACACAGCTCAGGGTGTTCTTTGTGATCGCCCACATCTGCACGGTGATGCCAACAGCGTACACATTTTTCATGCGCTGAAGGTTTGACCACCAAGGCATAATGATCGATATGAATGGCATCAGCAGGTACATCTGCCAATGGATAAACTTTAGCCTCTGAAGTGATGAGTACAAAACGTAACTCTTCACCTAAGCTATTTAAATACTTAAATAAAGGTGCATCACAATAAATATCCACTTCTGCATCTAACGAAGAACCGATGTGCTCTGCAACGCGCAGTTTTTCCAGTTCTTTACTCACCGCTTCACGCACTGCAAATACGCTCTGCCAAAAATCTGCATTCATATCTTCGGTACTATCGAGCGTAAACAAGCCTTCATACCAGGTGCTTAAAAAGACTGATTGTGGTTCACGTTGTCCTGGAATATGCGTCCAGATTTCATCGGCAGTGAAACTTAAAATCGGCGACAACCAACGCGCTAAGGCTTCAATAATATGGTACATCGCGGTTTGTGCCGAGCGTCTTGATAAGGCTTCAGTCTGCACAGTGTATTGACGATCTTTAATAATATCTAAATATAAAGCGCCCATGTCCACCGCACAAAATTGATGCACTTTTTGATAGATTTGATGAAAGGCGTAGGTGTTATAGGCTTCAATCACCTCTTGCTGCAAATGATACGCACGATCCACCGCCCAACGATCTAAAGCCAGCATGTCTGCGGGTTTGACCCGATGTTGTGCCGGATCAAAATCATGTAAATTGGCGAGCAGAAAACGTGAGGTGTTACGCAAGCGGCGGTAAGCATCGGCAATACGCTTGAGAATTTCATCAGACACATTCATTTCTGAACGATAATCGGTGGCAGACACCCATAAGCGCAGAATGTCAGCTCCCAAGGTTTTGATGACTTTTTGCGGATCGACGACATTG
This sequence comes from Thiotrichales bacterium, assembly GCA_016744475.1. Classification (GTDB taxonomy): domain Bacteria; phylum Pseudomonadota; class Gammaproteobacteria; order Beggiatoales; family Beggiatoaceae; genus BB31. The sequence continues at coordinate 7,242 of JADGEH010000013.1, forward strand.
CCCAAGGATTTGGACATTTTGCGGCCTGAAGCATCGACCGTAAAACCGTGTGTCAGCACTTCTTTGTAAGGCGCTGCTCCACGCATAGCCACCGCCGTTAATAAAGCGGATTGAAACCAGCCACGGTGTTGATCAGAACCTTCCAGATACAGTTCAACGGGTAAATTCAAACCCAGTTGTTGTTCCACCACTGAAGCATGGGTCGCCCCTGAATCAAACCAAACATCTAAAGTATCTTTGAGTTTCTCATAGTGTTCAGCATCGTCGCCTAACAAGGTTTTGGCATCCATTGAAAACCACGCTTCAATACCTTCTTGCTCCACTTTTTGCGCGACTTTTTCTAATAAAGCCAAGCTGTCAGGATGTAATTCCGCATGGTCTTTACTCACAAATAAAGGAATCGGCGTGCCCCAGTTACGTTGGCGGGAGATGCACCAATCAGGACGATTGCTGACCATGCTTTTAATCCGCTCTTTACCCCAATCTGGCAACCAAGTGACCGTTTCAATCGCATCCATCACTTGAGAGCGCAATCCGGCTTTATCCATGCTGATAAACCATTGCGGGGTTGCACGAAAAATGATGGGGATTTTGTGTCGCCAGCAATGTGGATAGCTGTGCGTAATGACTTTTTCGCGCAGCAATTTGCCCTTGGCTTTTAATACTTCAATGACTTTATGATCGGCTTTAAACACGAATTCACCGGCAAACATAGGCGTGTCGGGTAAGAAATGTCCATCGCCGCCGACAGGATTATGCACATGCAAGTGGTATTTTTTGCCGACGATATAATCTTCTTGACCATGCCCGGGCGCGGTATGTACAGCGCCCGTCCCCGCTTCAGTGGTGACGTGATCGCCGAGAACAATCGGCACTTCGCGGTCATAAAAAGGGTGTTGCAGCATCAAACCTTCTAGCGCATCGCCTTTGCAATAACCGACCACTCGGTATTGATCAATGTTGTAGCGGCACATCGCGTCTTTCATCAAGGCTTCCGCCAGCAATAAGCGTTCTTTGCCATATTCGCCTTCACATTCAATCAGCGAATATTCCAATTCAGGATGTAGCGCCACGGCTTGGTTAGCAGGCAAAGTCCACGGCGTAGTCGTCCAGATCACCACAGAAATTGGCCCGTGTCCGCCGGAACCGGGTGCATGACAACGCGCCAATAAAGCATCGTCTTCCAGCACTGAAAAACGCACATCAATGGCTAAGGATTTTTTATCCGCATATTCCACTTCGGCTTCAGCTAAGGCAGAACCACAATCTGTACACCAATGCACGGGCTTAGAACCTTTTTCCAAATGCCCGTTTTCAATGATTTTCCCCAAAGCGCGAATAGTGTCGGCTTCGGTTTTATAATTCATTGTTAAATAAGGTTTATCCCAATCGCCAAACACACCTAGGCGTTTAAAGTCTTCACGTTGTTGCTTGACTTGTTTATCCGCATATTGGCGACAAGCTTTACGAAACTCCGTGGCATCGACTTTATGTCCGGCTTTGCCTTTGCTTTTTTCTACCGCTAATTCAATCGGCAAACCGTGGCAATCCCAGCCAGGCACATAAGGCGCATCACAACCATTTAAAGTGTGTGATTTAACAATAATGTCTTTAAGAATCTTGTTGACCGCATGACCAATATGAATATTGCCGTTGGCATAGGGAGGGCCGTCGTGCAAGATAAAAGGTTTGGCACCTTTACGAGCTTGACGGATTTGTTGATAAATATCTTCTTGTAGCCAGTGTTCAAGGAATTTTGGCTCGCGCTGGGCAAGATTGCCTCGCATGGGAAAGCTAGTTTTCGGCAGGTTTAAAGTTGGTTTGTAATCAGCCACGCAGTTTTCTCACTTCAATAAACTTAAGGCCGTTGAGTGAAAGAGGTTTCATCTAACGTCCTATGTTTCGTTAAAAAGTGAGTATCATATATCAAATGAAGGGGGGAAAAAACTGAATGCAGAAATGGCCGAGAAGCTTCATTTTTACAGGGTTTACTTCTACCACTCGTCTATGGCCCATAATGACCAAGGAGATTTTGCTGTGACCACCGCTTACATTACTCATCCCGCCTGTGCATTGCATGATATGGGCGATTTTCATCCCGAATGTCCCGAACGTTTAAGCCATATAGAAGACCGCTTGATGGCGGCGGGTCTGTTAGACTTTCTGCAATACCATGAAGCCCCCAGAGCTAAACGCACCCAGCTAGGGCGCGTGCATGACGGCAACTACATCAAAACCGTGATGAACTTCAAGCCAAAAGACGGCGAAGAACACCGTTACCTCGACCCCGACACCCTCATGATGGAACACACGCCAGAAGCCGCTTTGCGAGCAGCGGGAGCCGTGGTATTAGCCACTGAATTGGTCGCCGATAAAAAAGTCAATAATGCTTTTTGCAATGTGCGCCCACCAGGACACCATGCTTTAAAAGAACAAGCGATGGGGTTTTGTTTTTTTAACAATGTTGCGGTCGGTGCGGCACATGCCTTGGGCGAATTCGGTCTTAATCGTGTTGCCGTGTGTGATTTTGATGTGCATCACGGCAATGGTACAGAAGATATTTTCACGCAGGACTACCGCGTTATGCTGTGTTCCTCCTTCCAACATCCTTTCTATCCACACACCCCATTAGAATCAGACAATCCTCATATTATCAACGCGCCGTTAGATGCGGGCGCTGATGGAGCCGCCTTCCGACAAGCGATTACAGACATTTGGCTGCCTGCTTTACGTCGCTTTGCACCACAAATGATCTTTATTTCAGCCGGTTTTGATGCTCATATAGAAGATGACATGGGTCATGTACAACTCCGCGAAGCAGATTACGTGTGGGTCACAGAACAATTATTAAAAGTCGCTGATGAATTCTCACAAGGGCGCGTGGTATCCGTCTTAGAAGGGGGCTATGCCTTATCCGCTTTAGGCCGCAGTGCGACAGAACATGTGCGGACTTTGATGGGGATTCACTAAGTAGACTCGCTCCAGCGCTAGCACAGCATCATTTTTGTGCAGTGCAAAATATTTACCCTTTGAGCGCTGGAAACGGTTTTTCTATGCTACATAAACTGTAATAATAACCACTCATTAAAAATCTTTAGTCAAAAATAGACTGACACGGAAATATCATGGCAAACGATAGTATTAATAATGTGCGCATTGCTTCGGAAAAAGTGCTGATCAGCCCCGAAGCCTTAAAACAAAAACAACCGCTGACGGAACAAGCCAAACACACAGTGCGCGAAGGTCGCAGCACCATTGAAGCGATTTTAGATCGACGCGATCCACGCTTATTAGTCGTGACCGGCCCTTGCTCCATTCATGACTTAGAAGCCGCTAAAGCTTACGCTTCACGCTTAAAACGTTTGCATGATGCCTGCAAAGATAGTTTATATATCGTCATGCGCGTGTATTTTGAAAAACCGCGCACCACTATTGGTTGGAAAGGCTTTATTAATGACCCCTACATTAATGATTCCTTTCATGTCGAAGAAGGCATGCACAAAGCCCGTGAACTCTTGTTATGGTTGGCCGAAATCGGCTTGCCCGCAGGCACAGAAGCGCTTGACCCGATTACGCCGCAATATTTATCCGACTTATTTTCCTGGACAGCTATCGGGGCACGCACCACGGAATCCCAAACCCACCGCGAATTAGCCAGTGGTTTATCCACCCCGGTCGGTTTTAAAAACGGCACCGATGGCAACCTCAACACCGCCATTAATGCACTGCATTCTGCCGCCGCTTCGCATCATTTTCTAGGGATTAATCAAGCCGGACAAGTGACCGTGATTCAAACCCAAGGCAACCAATACGGGCATGTCATTTTACGCGGTGGAAAAGATACCAATTATGATTCTGTCCATATCGCACTGTGCGAACAAGCCCTACACAAAGCCAGTATGCCTGCCAATATCGTCATTGATTGCAGCCACGGTAATTCTAATAAAGACCCAGAATTACAGCCATTGGTGGCAGAAAATGTTTGCAATCAAATTCTTGAAGGCAACCATTCGATTGTAGGCATCATGTTAGAAAGCCATCTCAATGAAGGCAGTCAACCTATCCCTGAAGATCACAAACAGCTTAAATACGGTGTTTCAATCACTGATGCCTGTATGAACTGGGCCACCACTGAAGAATTGCTCCGACATTTACGCGACCGTTTGAAAGAGGTCTTACCACAACGTATGAGTTAAATCCTCCACTTGTGGATGCCATAAAAAAAACCTGACAGAGGTTTCACTTCTGTCAGGTTTTTTTATTGAAAATGATGGCGTGGATAAGCATTAAAGCCACAGGTACACAGCGCACACGAGCACTTTTCTGCCCATCATGCCCGGTGCAAAAGTGCTCCCCACAGCCTCTCAAAACAAGCTTTGTTGATAACAGCTCGACAAGTGCTTTTGCCGTCCTAAATTTCCCTATATCCTAACGCTCAGTTATTAAACCCAGCAATGTATCACCATCGTCGTGACACACCGCTACAACGATCACCCTCACAAGGACATAGAATTTCAGTCATGGAAAAAACTTATAACCCCCAATCCATCGAACAACACTGGTACCACACCTGGGAAGACCAAGGCTATTTTGCACCGAAAACCGAAGGCACGCCTTACTGCATCATGATCCCACCGCCCAATGTGACAGGCACGCTGCACATGGGGCACGCTTTCCAAGACACCATCATGGACATGCTGACCCGCTACCACCGCATGAAAGGCGACAACACTTTATGGCAAGTTGGCACCGATCACGCGGGCATCGCCACGCAAATGGTGGTCGAGCGTCAACTCGCTGCTGAAGACAAAACTCGTCATGATTTAGGGCGCGAAGATTTCATCAAGCGCGTGTGGGATTGGAAAGCAGAATCCGGCGGCACCATCACTAAGCAATTGCGCTGCATGGGTGCGTCCGTCGATTGGTCAACTGAGCGTTTTACCATGGACGAAGGCTTGTCCAATGCGGTCAAAGAAGTCTTTGTACGCCTGCATGATGAAGGCTTGATTTATCGCGGCAAACGGCTGGTCAATTGGGACCCCGCACTGCACACCGCCGTGTCTGATTTAGAAGTGATTTCCGAAGAAGAAAACGGACACATGTGGCACATGCGCTACCCACTCACCGACGGCAGCGGGCATTTAGTGGTCGCCACCACTCGTCCAGAAACCATGCTCGGCGATACCGCCGTTGCAGTACACCCTGAAGACGAACGTTATCAAGCCTTTATCGGCAAAACCATCGACTTACCGCTGACCAAGCGCAGCATTCCGATTATTGCCGACGACTATGTAGACAAAGACTTCGGCACTGGCTGCGTGAAAATCACCCCTGCCCACGATCACAACGATTACGCCGTCGGACAACGCCACGATTTGCCAAAAATTAACGTGCTCACCATTGATGCCAAAATCAACGAAAATGCCCCCGAACAGTATCGCGGGTTAGACCGCTACGTGGCACGAAAACAGATCGTCAAAGATTTAGAAGCCCTCGGCTTAATGGAAAAAATCGAGCCGCACAAACTCATGGTACCAAGAGGCGACCGCAGCCATGCCGTGATCGAACCCTATCTCACCGACCAATGGTTCGTGGATTTGACCCGCAAAGAGCAAGCCGATGGTCGCCCCGGCGGTTGGACAGAGATCATCGAGCCAGCACTCAACGTCGTGCGCAATGGCGAGATCAAATTTATTCCCGAAAACTGGGAAAAAACCTACTTTCAATGGTTAGAAAACATCCAAGACTGGTGCATTTCACGGCAAATCTGGTGGGGACACCGCATCCCCGCTTGGTACGACGAATCAGGCGCAGTCTACGTTGGTTACTCCGAAGACGATGTGCGCAAAAAATACAACATCCCCGCAGGCGATGTGCTTACCCAAGACACCGACGTGCTCGACACCTGGTTCTCCTCCGCGCTGTGGCCCTTCTCCACCCTCGGCTGGCCTGAAAACACCGACCGTCTGAACACCTTCTACCCCACCAGCGTGCTCGTCACAGGCTTCGACATCATCTTCTTCTGGGTCGCCCGCATGATCATGATGGGCAAAAAATTCATGGGCGATGTGCCGTTCCACGAAGTTTATATTCACGGACTCGTGCGCGACCAAGACGGCAACAAAATGTCCAAATCTAAAGGCAACGTGCTCGATCCGCTCGATCTCATTAACGGTATCGAGTTAGAAACCCTGGTCAACAAACGCACCACCGGTTTAATGCAGCCCGAAATGGCGAAAAAAATCGAAAAATCCACGCGCAAGCACTTTCCCGACGGCATCAACGCCTACGGCACCGACGCGCTACGCTTCACCTTCGCCGCCCTCGCCACCACCGGGCGCGACATCAACTTTCACACCGGGCGCATCGAAGGCTACCGCAACTTCTGCAACAAACTGTGGAACGCCACCCGCTACGTGCTGATGAACACCGAAGGCCAAGACACAGGCTTAAGCGATGCAGCCGTCGAACTCACCCTCGCCGACCGCTGGATCATCTCCCGCTTGCAACGTGTTGAAGTCCAAGTCCACAAACACTACGCCAGCTACCGATTTGATTTGATGGCGAGTGCCATTTATGACTTCACCTGGAACGAGTACTGCGACTGGTATTTAGAACTGTCCAAACCCGTGCTCACCCACGCCGACACCTCCGAAGCCGTACAACGCGGCACCCGCCGCACCCTCGTGCGCGTGCTCGAAACCCTGCTCAGAATGCTGCACCCCATCATGCCGTTTATCACCGAAGAACTCTGGCAAAAAGTCGCGCCGCTCGCCGGAAATCTCGCCGGGAGTGTCGAACCCCAGTTCGACACAGCCGCCAAAGGAGGCTCAAACGAAGCCACCATCATGCTACAAGCCTTCCCCGAAACCCAAAGCGACCAACTCGACGAAGCCGCCGAAGCAGGCATCGCTTGGTTACAAGCCATCATCCTCGGCGTGCGCCGCATCCGCGCCGAAATGGACATCCCTCCCGGCAAACTATTACCCATTCTTTTGCAAAACGGTTCAGACATCGATCAAACCCGTTTGAATTCAAATGAAGGTTTCATTAAAAACCTAGCCCGACTAGAAAGCATCACCTGGTTGAACCCAAACGACACACCGCCAGAATCTGCCATGGCTTTAGCCGGAGAAATGAAAATTCTCATCCCGCTGGCAGGGTTGATTAATAAAGACGCAGAACTTGAACGTTTAACGCGAGAAATGGGCAAAATCCAAAAAGACCTGGACAAACTCACCGCTAAACTGTCAAATCCAAACTTTGTGGACAAAGCCCCCGCAGCGGTAGTAGAAAAAGACCAAGCACGGGTAGCAGAACTGCAAGCCACACTGGGGCAGTTGCAAGAACAAGAGGTGAAGATTAAAGCTTTGTGAATGCGATGCGAAATGCCGATATAGCTAAAGTACATCATTTATAGGCTTGCGATAGAGCCAAACTCAAGACTGCCAGTCCTTCAAGGACTGGCAGTCTTAACAACTGATATAATTTTGCTATAGATGCGTATTAAAAACGGAAATTTATCGGCATTTGTCCACCGTTGGTGAGTTTGTTATGTTGGACTCCCTTCGTCAGCCCAATCTTGTATCTTACCCCCCATGATAATGAGTTATCATCATACGGAAATCAGAGAGGCTGTGCCTACCCTTAGAGCCTATACGAAGATGGAGAATCGAAGCGAAAATTTGCCATTTTGAAGCAGAATTTTCGGTTTTTTAAGGCGAATAGCACGCTATTTAATGAAAAAAAGCGGAAAACCTGACCAAAAATGCGGGTTTGCAGCCGATTATCCCGTTTTCGTATAGGCTCTTAGACTTCGAGTCTGCATCTCCAAGGAAAGTCCGCACACTGATTATTTTGTTTTTAAAGAGGTTTATCATGAATTTCATAGGAATTGATGTTTCAAATCTTGCTGCGTAACAATGTGCCTGACAAACCACTTCACAAAGTGGTTGAGAATAGTATCAGCGGCATTCAAACGTTGTTAGCGTTTGTCGGCAAAAAAACCAGCAGTGCCACCACGGATTTGCACATCGTATTAGAGGCCACCAGTGTTGACCATGAAACGGCTGCCTAGTTAGTAAATTTAAAAACATAAAAAATATATTTTACAATAACTTGGGATCACCTTTGCAGGGCCGATTCTATAAAGATTATGAAAAACTTGACCTAAGACACGGTATCTGGGAGGTCTGAAACTCGTCAAAATAAGCTTGGTGAGGTACTAAGCTTTTTTCTTTTTACGCCATCCCAATAGCAACAAGACTAAGCCCACAACAAAAATACCTAAGCCACGTTTAAAACTAGGATGCGCATTATGCAGCAGCAAATAAAAATCATCATCCAAGTTTTTCATCAGCTTTTTTACATCATCTTTATGTGAATTTTTCATGCCGTCAGCACTCAGCATATTGCCTGAAATTTCTTGTTGAAAAATAAGCGCGTCTTTATGTTGAGCGATGTATTTCAATTGTTCTGCGGCGGGTAAGTTGTGCAGTGTACTGGCTAATGCCAATAACTTTTTGTCTTTTGAAGACAGCAGTAGTTTTTTCAATGCCTCTTGTTTGAAAGAGTCTGATTCAATGGGAAGATAAAGGCGTGTGACCACCTCTTTATCTTTCTTTTTCATCACCACGACGGCTTGTAGCATATTGATTTTAGCATCGGTTAAAATAACCCATTTCGCTGATTTATCTGAATTCATGTATTCCGCGACGGTCATGCGTATCGGTTCTGGGTTTTTCCAGCCAGAATACGCATCCACCACACCGACCGCCAGGATTAATGCGCCGAGTAAAAGAAGAATGTATTTCATGATGTGAGCCTTTCATTCAATAGGGTATTTCTAAAAAGTATAAAAAACCCCCATGTGTTCTGGGGGTTCTTTATGTCTTCATGTTAGATGAATATAGACACCAGATTAGAACCCTGCTTCTTCAGCCATAGGCAGATAGCTGTCTGCATTGCCAAAGTTTTGCACGGTTAAACCCCATAACGATTGATTGAAACCATACAAGTTTTTATCGTCAGCATTGTAAGCCAGGTAAGTACCGCTGGCTGGGTAGTAGCGCACTTGATAAGCGGGTGGAACTTCTAGGTTTTGCACGCCTGCTGCTGGGAAAAGGTCGGCAAACAAAGATTCTGCCCAATTCATGACACGCTGCCAGGTGGGTTTTGCTGGAGGCTCTTCGTTGCTATTGGTAGGATCGGTGTCGATATAAATCACATCGTGCATGTTGTAGCCGATATTGGAATCAGCGAAGGCTTCTGTCCATTCTTTACCATCCAGTGAGATGTAGCGTTTGCTGTCATGTCCCACCAGCAAGAAACGTCCGTTAGCAAAGATCATGTCGTTGACCATACGACTGCTATTGCTGCCACTGGCTGTCCAGCCTTTTTCACCAATATTGGTGGACGTATAGATGTCGCCAAAGGGAGACAAAGCACTCCAGATACCATTACCATAAGCGACAGGATAAGCTTGCTGTTTAGCGGGTTGTGCTGCGACCGCCCAACTATCGCCAAGGTCTGTTGATACCGCTGTGGTGGTCATTCCCCATTCGCTGGAATGGCTATTGGACATAATGACAATAGTGGATTCACCATCAAAGCCGATTTTTTGCAATTGTCCTGAGTCAAAAGCACCAATACGAAATTGTTTATCTAATTCCACTTTGGTGCCATCAGTGACAAAGGTCGTTACCACACCGCTGAAGCTACCGCCACTCACGACAAAGCGGTTATTGCCCACATACATCACGTCACGCGCATGTTGCATTTCATAATCAAACCCACCGTCTTTATAATGAGGATCACTGTCATCCCCTTGCACGTATAACCAGTCCTTACCATCGTTTGAATACAAGATGTGACCGCTGTCACCGACCACTAAAAATACGCCATTACCATAGGCTACCGCACGAAAATAAGTGCTACCTGAAGTGACGTTATTACCACTTTTATGTGTAATTTCATGCACTTCCCAATTTTCACCCATATCTTCAGAGACCATGATGTAACCGCCCACAGCGACTAATTGGCCATCACCATAAGCCAGCCCAGACACCCGTCTTGGCGTGTACATCACTTCTTCCCAAGTAAAGCCGCCGTCAGTGGATTTGTCCACATAACCCACAGAACCGCCTTGAGTAATGGCTGCAAACAAGACTTTATCGGGAGCTGTCCAAGGTTCCAAATCAGCTTGTGCATAAGCCCAGACAGAAGAGCAAAGAAAACCTGCTGCCATGACAGCGCGAGAGAAACGAGGTAAACGTAGTTTAAACATGATGAAAACTCCTAAAAGGTTTGATGCTTATGACATCGATAAAACAAACAAGACAATAAAGAAGGGCTTTAGAGCCTATACAAAAATGGGATAATCGGCTGCAAACCCGCCCTTTTGGTCAGGTTTTCCGCTTTTTTTCGTTCAATAGCACGCTATTCGCCTTAAAAAACCGAAAAACCCGCCTCAAAATGGCGAATTTTCGCTTCGATTCCCCATCTTCGTATAGGCTCTTACGCCGCCGATTGATCACTGACTGAGTGAGCAGTGGAAGAAATGGATGTGATCCGTCGGTGGCGTATCAGCACTAACAAAGCAATGCTCCAAAACAACAGCGTTAAAACAAAAGACAACAGCATCGGTGCATACAAACCATTAGTAGAATAAATTTTGGCTTGTAGCGGATTTTGCGGGTGATACAACACAGGTACTTTTTCACCTGTTTGATAACGACTACCCAATGGGTTAGCAAACACCTTCTGCACTGAACGTGTATCCAACGTGGAAAACCGCACAATTGGTTGAGAACCGTTATATCCATGCAGCGTGTCCATACCCACCACAGTGCCCGTTGCTACCAATCCTTGGTTAAGTAAAGCCTGATTCTTATGCGCTTCCTCGATGCCAAGTAGCAGCATCACACCGCCTAATAGCAGCGGTAGCAAATAACTCATCTTGCGCACAGAACATGAAGCGAACGAAAACATCAGGTTTTTTCCACACGATGAAAACCGCCATTACGTAACATCAGTAAATCAGGCCAGCACGGTGATTGAGGTGCTTGTGTTGTCATGGGCTATACTCCGTCGTACTTTTGTATCCACCGCATCATTCCGATGGCTTGGACTGAAGTTTAGGTGGGTACGACGGATGGGTATATTGGACAAGAGTCCAGAATAGACTCCGACTTTAGTCTCAAGGCAGAAGTCGCAATGCCTTGTATGCCGCTAAAAAATAAGGGAAAAAATGAAAATATTAGAAGCCGATGATCACCCGCTGGTGCGTGCAGGTATTCGCCATATCATCAGTCAATTTGAGGAACCGGTAGAATTTTTAGAAGCGGGCAGCTTGGACGAGGCTTTAACTCTGGCAGAACAACATCCTGATCTTGATTTAGTGCTATTGGATTTATCCATGCCCGGCATGAATGGCTTTGCGGGCTACTACCGTTTAGAAGATAGCTATCCGGCTTTACCTATTGCCATCCTATCCGCTTCAGAAAATCCACAAGACGTGCGCACCGCCATAGAAGCGGGTGCGGCGGGCTATATTCCTAAATCGTCCAGCCCAGAATTGATGCTGACTGCTTTACGTTTGATTTTAGCGGGTGAGGTGTATGTGCCCGGAAAGTTGTTACAACAACCAGACATGCGCAATGATCCAGTACCTGATGCGCTGACCAAACGCCAGCAAGAAGTATTAGATTGGATAGTAGAAGGGCTGAGCAATAAGCTCATAGCAGATCGCTTAAACATCACGGAAAAGACGGTAAAACAACATATTACAACAATTTTTAGGGTATACGGCGTGACCAACCGCACGCAGTTGGCGTTGAAAGCACAGGCGGGAAAACATGAAAGAGACCGCCGTTAAGATTTAACCCCCGCTTGCTTGAGTAACGCTAACAAACGCTGGTTTTCAACTTCGGCTTGTCTGGCTTTAGCCTCCGCTTGTTCTGCTTTAAGCTCAGCTTGTTCTGTTTTGGCTTCGGCTTGTTCTGCTTTAGCCTCTGCTTTCTCCACTGAACGTTCTAAATCTTGAAGTTCGGTGAGAATATCATCTTCTATATCCATCGCCTCTTCCACTGATTTTTCAACAATTGCACGTTGTAAGCGTCGCAAAATCGGACGATAACGTTCATTCATATCTGACTCATTGAACTCTAAAACATGCTGATCATGGCTGATGAGTTTTTGATTGAAAATCTGTAGCAAATCTTCAACGGCATTGCGTTTCTGCTCGCCTAAATGTGGAATTTGAATGATGTAACTGTCATGCGTTAAGGTTTCAATAAAGGTTTCTTTGTGCGCTAGAGGTTCTTTAGTGATTAAGTCATGGCTTTCACGTTTAACATGAATCACGGGGGCTGAGCTGTGTTCTAAAGCATGACCGAGAAAATAAATGGTCAACAGCGGTAAAGCTTGTTTGCGACCGCCCACCTCCACGGCATTATTAGGGTCGCGGTATTGTTCTCCCAAATAGCGGCGAAACCGCATGATGTCGGTGACTAATTTCGCCTTTTGCACTTCAATCAAGACTTTGCGTGTTTCACCCGCCGAATTTCTAATAGTGGCTGCAAAATCTAAACGATACACCGTGAAATGACGTGGATAATTTAATTTCGCCGTGTGTTCTTGTGGCGTGAAGGTCAGTTCAATAATCTCTTCATCTAAAATAGTGGACAACAACAACTTGGCTAAGCTGTTATCGTCCATTAAATATTTAAACACCGCATCATAAATAGGGTTGGCAATGCGCATTGAGAATTCTCCTGGATATAGCAAAATTATATCAGTTGTTAAGACTGCCAGTCCTTCAAGGACTGGCAGTCTTGGGTTTGGCTCTATCGCAAGCCTATAAATGATGTATTTTAGCTATAGTTATACGACAGAAAATCTTATTTCACTTTTGATGAACAGTCTATTCATCCACCCAAATCTCCATGTCTGATAACTGCTGTCTTGTCTGATTAAGTTCAATACTATGGTTATAAATATCCGTGTCGCCTCCAGTATCAAAAAACAAGGATAGGCTTTGACCGCCGTGATAATCGTTGCTCGCAATTCGACGACCAGGAATAAATTGATACTCATCGCGTCCTTGATCGTCAAGCAGCCAAGCTAAACCATTGTGGGCGGCGGCGGCCTGCGAAAAAAATCGCCCTTGATTGAGGTAACGATCATCGCCTGCCATATCCCACAACACCGCCGTGCTTAAATCCCAAGCGGCGGCTTGTAAAGCGCCTACGTGTCCAGCATACACATCATTACCTCCGGTTTCTAATAACGCGCCCACCGCAGAATGGGCGGCGAAACCTTGGGCATAGCGTGAGCCTAGATAGCGGTCATGGCCTTCTGCGTTATACAGCAGGCCGAATGCAAAGAAATACCCGCCGCCTTGCGAAAAGTGGCCTGCGATAAATTCATCATCCCCCGCTCCATCGAGTAATAAACCTACGCCTCCCGAAGCTTGTCCACGTAAACCAAAACCAACACCTTGGGCAAAACCGTTGAATACTCCGGCTTGTCCGTAGCTACCCGCTTGTTGCCCTGTGGCAAAATAACGATCCGCGCCGCGTTGATCCAGCAATAAACCTAGGCCGTGGGTGCTGCCAAAACCCTGCGCAAAGCTCGCGGCGTGGTATTGATCCTGGCCTGCCGTATCCAACAATAAACCCAGCCCCCAAACACCTGTGCCTTGTGCATAGCGGCGGCTGAAATAACGATCATCGCCGTCTACATCGCACAAAATACCCACGCCAAATAAGCCCGCACCTTGTGCGATATTTTGTGCCACATAAGTATCGTGACCGCTTAAATCCAGTAATAAACCGATGCCTAACACGCCTGCGCCTTGCGCCGCATCGCTATTGGAGGAATAGTGATCATTGCCTTGCATATCAATCACTAAGTGAATGGGCGCAGAGCTGGCTGGGCGCAAATATAAATCATCGCCGCCTAAGTCAATGATTAAAGCATCGGTGCTGTAGCGGTTCGCGCCTGTACCGCCGATGAGTAACTCTCCCAAAGCTGTGGGCAGGATCATGAGCAATTCGCCCTGCACCTGCGCATGCTGTGTACGTGGCTGAAAATGCTGAAATAATGTTTTCAGACGCGCTAACCACTGCGGATCAGAAAGCTGCGCTAACACCAAACTGGCTTGTAATAATGCGGCGTTGTCTATTTTTTTGGCTAATGCCAGTACCCGCTGATTTTGACTTTTTCGCCAAGGATGCAAAATCATGCCTGAGCGATCCGGCACGGTGCGGCGCAAAAAGGCTTGTTCTTTTGCGCTTAAATCTCGAAAAGCGCGATGATGCCAATATAAACAACGTTTTAGCACCTGCTGAATAAAGGCCAAATGCGCGTTTAAATCTGAGCGCTCTGGCGGTTTGATGGTGGGCATTGATACTGATAGGTCAAGTATTGCGCTGGCATAGTGTAGTAATTCTGGCAAGCTTTGCGCCTGTCCTCGTTGCAATAATTGCTGGCTTAGATGTTGGCTGATGGCGGGGACTTGCAAAGGCGCACGGTGTAAATAACGCATTAAAGGTAAGCGCCATCCTTTGTCCCAGTGTTCATCGCGCTCAAAACGTTGCAACACCCCCTCATAACTGGCTTGCAAGCCGTGTTGTTTGATCCGGCTGAGTGCTTGTTGCGCTTGCGGCAAGGGCGTTGTGGGCAAGAGTGTTGAGGGGATTAAGCTCGACTGCTTAGGTAGCGGGATTTGTCTGCTGGCACGACGGCCTAAAACCACTGAAACATCCACTATTTCAGGTGCTTGTTGCCAATTCGCTTGCCACTCATCCAACGACGGCTGCTGCTCTAACCACTCGGCAAATTGACGCAGTTCCAATGCTATCGCTTGACCATTGCGCTGCACTTGCAGGTGGCGCTGCATACGCAATAGGTGTAATTCAAGGATGTCCCCGACTCGCTTTTGCTGCTGGAGATACTGACTAAACTGGCGTTCATCGACGACCTTATGTCCGTCGTAACTTAAGATGACATCGTTTTGCTGCAATCCCGCTTGCGCCGCCGCAGAGGTAGGCATGACCTGTTTGACCCGCAAGCCTTGAGACATCATCGCCAGTGCGGGCAGATTTTTTTGCAATGAAAAACCAATGCCTAAAAAAGCCTGAGTTTGAGCCGATAGCGATGTCGGCGGGGCAACCTGACAAGCGCTCAAACCGAGCATTAAGCAGACGCTAAAAAACACCGCAATAGATTGATTTTTCATTTATTATTCCTTTATTGCTGCACCGCAACATAAAAACGACTATAATTTCTTTTAATTGCCGTCACCCTCAAAAAACGGCTGCGCAGCCGCATATAGACACTCAATCCAAGGAGCACCCTCATGAGCTATGACATGCCTTTTAACAACGATAGCTGGCAAACCACCCAACAACAATTTATTCATCAGTTTTTCAAATTACAAAAAGCCGGTTGGCAAATGCAGGAAAATTTTTTACACCAATTGCAACACCTGCCTACTTTTGCAGATGCACAAAATCCCTGGAAAACTTGGATAGCTCATTTACAAGCGCAGTTTAAACAAGCCAGTCAAACTCATTTAATGGATAACTGGCAAATATTGGGAGATAATTTTTTACAACAAATGCAAGAGCAAGTCGCACGTTTAGAACCTGCTCATACGGCTGATTTACCTCAATGGCAAGAACGCTGGAAGCAGGGTCAAGATTTATGGGGGGAGTATCAAACGGCTCAACAAGCTTATGTACAATTTTTCAATCAAATGGCGACTGATGCTGCACAGTTGTTACAAGAACGCTTGCAAGGCGAAGATAAAAGCACCGAGCAAAACTGGCGTATGACTTATGATGCTTGGGTGGATGCAGGAGAAGAAGCTTATGCACAAGCGATGAATACGGAAGAATACGCTGAAGTCAATGCGCGTGTGCTCAATAGCTTATTGCAATGGAAACAACATAATCGTGGCTTAATGAATGATGTGTTAAAAGCCTTGAATTTGCCCAGTTATAGCGACACGCAACGCTTGCAAGATAAAATTCATCAATTGCAACAGAAAAGTAGCCGTCAAGAGAAAGCTGAACAACAAGCCATTTTACAGGCACAATTACAAGCCTTGGAAACAGCAAAACAACAATTACGCACTGAATTGTCTCATGTAAAAAACACATATAGTGCCGATATTGAAAAACTGCAAAATGATTTAACCCATGCTCAACAGTTGTTGGAAACACACACTAAAGAGTTTGAAGCGCAGAAACAACAATTTGAAGCACAAGCTAAGCAGCAGAATAAACAACTCGATACTCAAAGCGAGCAATTGTCTACCCAAGGTACACGACTGGACACGCAAGCCGAGCGAGTTGAAGTGCAAAAGAAACAATTAGAAGCTCAAACGACACAGATTAATACACAGAATAAACAATTGGAAGAGAAAGCAGCGCAGCTTGACACTCAAACTCAACAATTAGAAGCGCAATCGGCACAAGTGGACACACAAAAAGCAACATTGACTATGCAGACGAAACAATTAGACAGCTTGCAAAAGCAATTGGAAGCCGCTCAAAAAGCTTTGCAAGCGGCTGAGACCAAGCCTAAACCCGCTCGCAAAACAACGACCCCGCGCAAGCGCAGAACCACCACGGCAAAATCTACCGCCGCAAAACCAACTGAAAAGACGGATACACCTGCGCAGTAAGCCATTCCTCTTTCAATGCCCCTTGCAACAAGCCTCATAAAATGAAACTAGCGGCACGAAAAACACAAAAGACACCAGCGTTTTAATCCGTTTGTGTCTTTTGTGTCTTTCGTGCCGTTTGTGTTGCTTTTTATCGCAGGCTGGGGAAAAAATATTGGATGATGACTAGGCTCTGTTGACATTTGGGGATGAGATGGGTTTTTGAGGATTTTTTGCGTCTAGCAAGGCGGTTTTTGCGCCGCAATGCCCCCCATTGCCAGCCAAAAACCAACGCGGCTAGGCGTAAAAAAGACCCAAAAGCCGCCATCATCCAAATGTCAACAGAGCCTAAATGTTATTAATCAACACTTGCGTCTGGTAGAACGGCTCAACAGGGCCTTTGATGACTAAAGCCCCCACAGGGGTTGAGGCTTGTTTAAAACGTATATCCAAATGCGAGTTTTCATGATCCCAAACGCTTTCCCACACCCCGTGCATAATGTAATCGCGCTCATCGCCGCTGGGAAACGCATTGCGCAAAATTTCAGTCGTCACCGCTTTGCGATATTCGCTGTTCTCCAGACTGCCTGGAGAACCTATGCCGTCTGCGGCATCTTCTGGACGAAATGTGTTTTGTGCCACGCGCAATAATGGATCAAGACGTTGCTCAAAGATGGACAATTGCGCATCTTCAATCGTGACATGATTCCCCACCGTCACATAGGCTTGTTCGGGCGTATCCACTTGTGAGCGCAAAAATTGTGTGATGGCATCCGCTTCAGCATAGACCTCTGTGCGATCACCGCACAGCACGGTTTGATACACACCGCTGTAATAATGCAAAGCTAAATCAGTTTTGCCAACATTGGGTTGATACATGTACAAATCAGGCGCTAAGGTTTGTGCAAACCAAGTATCTAAGTCGGCTGCTTTTAAGGCAGCGTAATTCTCAAAACGAACCAATAATTGATAAAAATAAGGCAGCGTTTGACTGGCTACGGCATCACTATAAGCACTGCCCAACATGCCTTTATAACTGGCTGGGAAGTTTTTCACCATGGTAGATTCACCCACCATTTGTTTTAAGCTCAAGCTTAAAAAAGAACGCTGGGAAAGCATCTCCAAACCTTTGTTTTTAATCGTATCTTTAATGGTTTGATTGACCGGAGGGGAGACGCGAAATTCAAAATATTGCGTGACTTGCCCTTCTGGATCAGGCGCTGTGACCTGGCTTTGTGTTTGGCTGGTATCGTCATCATCGGCACAGCTACTTAAGGCCGTACCGACGGCTACACCCGCGATTAATTGTACTGTTCCACCGATAAAACGTCTTCTGTCGGAGTTTTTGATGTTTGACATATAGAGTCCTTTGATTTTTTTACCACGGAACAGACGCTTGAGCGTAAGGCCCGCAGTGGTGTTATAAATAGATTTGTTACAAGGGGCATCATCTGATGCACTGGCTCGATGACCCTCAACAGTTTTGTCACCTCATACCCATATGATCCATCGGAACATGAGCACCTGCCATTTTAACCCACATCATCATTCTAGCGACTGTAAAAAGACCGGACAGTTTATGTATACTCTCCATACCTTAGAGCCTATACGAAGATGAGGAATCGAAGCGAACATCCGCCATTTTGAGGCAGTTTTTTCGGTTTTTTAAGGCGAATAGCGGGTGTGTGTTGATAAAAAGCGGAAAAACTGACCAAAAGGGCGGGTTTGCAGCCGATTATCCCGTTTTCGTATAGGCTCTTAACCCAGCACAGGAGAACTTAAGATGGCCGATTGGCGCAAAGTAGCTAAAGCATTCGCTTTAGGTGATGGACACATCAGTCAAAAAGAAGTGCAAGTCTTGCGTGATGAATTTTTTGCAGACGAGCATATTTCTCAACGTGAATTAGACTTTCTTTATGAAGTCAAAGAAGAAGCAAAAAGTGCCGTACAAACCTTGGATGAATTAATCGCTGATTGCGAAAAAGCACGCAAGGATTAATCTTTAGACGTTGCAAGGCTGGGTATGATGGAGTGCTATCAATGACTCCATCACACTCGGCCTTTTTGTTGTTTACGGGCTGAAATGTTATGTCACTGTCTGTCATTATCATCACCTTAAATGCCGCTGAAACCTTGCCCGATTGTCTCGCCTCTGTTCGTTGGGCGGATGACATTATTGTGCTGGATTCAGGCAGCACGGATGCCACTTTAGCGATTTGTCAGCAGTTTAAAGTGCAGGTGTTTCATACCGATTGGCCGGGGTTTGGAATACAAAAAAATCGGGCGCTACAAAAAGCCCAAGGGACTTGGGTATTATCCATTGATGCCGATGAACAAGTCAGTCCGCAGTTACGCGCAGCGATTCAACAAGCGATGCAAAACCCTACCTACACCGCTTGGCGGATGCCTCGCCAATCTTGGTATTGCGGACGCTTTTTACGCCATAGCGGTTGGTATCCTGATTACGTCACCCGCTTGTTTCGCCGTGATGGCGCGGTTTTTTCTAATGATTTAGTACATGAACGTTTGCTGGTTCAGCAAGGGCAGGTGGGCACTTTGCCAGCAGCGCTGATACATTATTCTTTCTTACGCTTTGAGCAGGTGCTAGATAAGGTCAATAGCTATTCTTCGGCGGGTGCGCAAATGCTGCACCAGCGGGGTCAACAGTCCAGCTTGACTAAAGCGGTGTTGAAAGCGTGCTGGGCTTTTATACGCAGCTACGTGTTGCGTTTGGGCTTTCTGGATGGCGCACAGGGTTTTTTACAAGCCGTGTCGGGTGCAGAAGGTACTTATTATCGTTACGTTAAACTGTGGCTTTTAAATATGAATCACGATCAACGCCATGAACAACGCTGCTATTTACATCGTTATCCTCACGTAAAACAGGCGGGTAGCGAAGAACTTTTAGGCTTTTTAGGGGACATTTCAACTCAGGGTATGATGTTGATTGCGTATCAAAGTTTACCGCCTGAATCACATCAACACTTAGTCATTCAATGGCCTAAAAATATAGATATTAAACAACCCGATTTTATTGTAGAAGTAGAAATACGCTGGGCCAAAGATTATCAAGAACAAGAAGGTTTGTTTTGCATGGGTTGCCGTTTTGTACAGCTAGAACGCAAAGACTTCAAACGCATTGATGCTATTCAAACTCAATTAGGTGTTGAACCTGGATTTAACCCAGAACGTTTTTCTAGCTAATAGTATAAGTACATCATTTATAGGCTCTCTATAGAGCCAAACCCAAGACTGCCAGTCCTTGAAGGACTGGCAGTCTTAACAACTGATGTCATCTTACTATATAACTGTCTTTTCCTCATCCACTGAATCAATTACTTTTAAGGATACTGTCTCTGATGCAACTGCTCGTGCTGGGAATGCACCGCTCTGGAACTTCAGCAGTGGCGCGTTTATTAAATATGATGGGGGCTTATTTTGCCCCAGAAGATATGGCGATGCCCGCTACACACGCCAATCCCAAAGGCTATTGGGAGCGTAAAGACATTTGTGCTGTGCATGATGACATGCTCGCAGCACTGGGTTTGTCCTGGCATAGCTTGGCGGATTTTTCTACTGAACGCTTACAAGATGAAGTGTTGCTAGAATTTGAACCACGTTTGCAGCGCATTATTAATAATTTAGACGCTCAACGTCCGTGGATGGCTAAAGACCCGCGTTTTTGTTTGTTCTTACCTTTATGGCAAAAGTTCTTAGAAGTCCCTGTATATATTTATGTCTATCGTCATCCTTTAGAAATCGCTCATTCTTTACAATCTCGTGAAGAAAAATCCGCCGCTTGTGCGGACACCGCTTTGCATCCTTTACATCAAGCTGGTTTTCCACCGCAGTCGGTGCGTTTTCCATTGTCTTTAGGGCTGGCTTTGTGGGAAAAATACACGGTGCATTCGTTGCAAGAGGCAGATGCACAGATTCCACGGATATGGGTGTCTTACCATGAACTCATGCGTCAACCGATTGAAACGGTCAATACTTTATTTCAAAAATTGCAATCTTATGAAGTGCAAGGTTTACGTTTACCTTCAGAAAAAGAAATTCTGGCACATTTAGAAAGTGCTTTGCATCGACAAAAACACCAATCGTCTGAAACTGAGCAATACACGAATGCGCAGCAACAAGCATTGATGAAAGCAATGGAAGCCGGTGAATCAGCGGTGCAAACATTGAATGATGTGAGTGTATCTCATGCTGCGATGGATGCCTTGAAGGCACATCGAGATAGCCTACAGACTGCTGAGCGTTTAGTGGTATTAAACGCCGCTTATCAAAAAGAACAAGTAGAATATCAGGATTTACAAGTAGAACATCAGAATGTACAGCAACAGGCTCAAGAACAAACCCAGGCTTTAGCTGATGTAGAGCAACAATTACATACTGTAAACCATGCTTTAGAACGCAATAAAACCTATCTGGATTCTGCATTATTGGCTTTGTCTGAAAAAAACCTTGAAGTGCAACAGTTACAGGCATCACAACAAGACAGCCAAAATCAACAACAGGAGCAGACACAATCACAGCATTTACAAATAGAAGAAAAAGATCAACAGATTCAAGCTTTGTCCTCAGCCTTAGAAGAACATCAACAACACAAAAATCAGCTCTTGCATTACACTCATGCTTTAGAAGTGGACATTGAATCGGTCTTTAATTCTTTAATGTGGCGTTCTGGGCAGATATTTACGCGCTTGGCCTTAGCTGTAACTTTGCGCAAGCCCTCAGCCACCGCACAAGATCATATCCAAGAGGTGCGCCAGCAACTCGCCAGCGTTAGAACAGGAGCCAATAGCTCCACACCACTCCCCGCACAGCCTGCTCCCAGTATTCGCCAAGCACTCCAAACGGCAACGCATCATCCCAATGACTATGCCGCTTGGGGCAAAAAATATGATGCCCTCAACGCCTCACAATTACGCAGCATCACGGCTTGGCTTAAGCGGCAAAAAGATTTACCACTCATATCTATCATCATGCCCACCTACAATTCATCGGAGAATTATCTAAAAGCGGCGATTGAATCCGTGCGTCAGCAGTTGTATCCCCGTTGGGAGCTGTGTATTGCGGATGATGCCTCGACTCTGCCGCAGGTAAAAAAATTACTCGCCGCTTACGAACACCGTGATGCACGTATAAAAGTCTGTTATCGCAGCAAAAATGGACACATTTCTGCGGCCTCCAACAGTGCTTTAGAAATGGCAGAAGGTGAGTGGATAAGCTTTTTAGATCATGATGATGAGTTGGCTAACACCGCGTTGTTTTGGGTTTACAAAGCCATTCAAGATGCTCCAGACAGCGATTTTTTCTATTCTGATGAAGACAAAATTACCGCCGATGGCGAACGCCATGCGCCTCATTTCAAACCCGCGTGGAATCCTGATTTATTATTGTCTTACAATTACTTAAATCATTTATCCGTGTATCGTGCGCAGCACTTAAAAGAAGTGGGCGGTTTACGCGAAGGCTTTGAAGGGGCGCAAGATTACGATTTAGCTTTGCGTGTCACAGAACGGCTGAAATCGGAGCATATCTGCCATATTCCTCGCGTTCTTTATCACTGGCGCGTGACCGACACCAGCACCGCAGGCCAAGAAACACAAAAACCTTACGCCTTATTGGCAGCACAAAAAGCCATTGCTGAGCACTTTGAACGCTGTCAGATTCTAGCCTCAGTCAGCGACGCGCCGGAATTACTGGGCGCTCAGCGCGTTACCTATACACTCCCCGCACAGCCTCCATTGGTCTCCATTATTATCCCTACTTACAATGGCTTATCACTGGTGAAAATGTGCATTGAAAGCCTTCGCCACAAAACCACCTATCCCAATTACGAAATTCTCTTAATTGATAACAATAGTGATGATCCCGCCGCCTTATTATATTTCGATGAATTACAAGAAAAAGGCTGGGCGACCGTCATAGAGTACCCGCAAGCCTTTAATTATGCAGCGATTAACAACATGGCGGTGGAACAGGCAAAAGGCGACATACTGTGTTTGCTGAATAATGATATTGAAGTCATTAGCCCCGATTGGCTCAGCGAAATGGTGGGGCATGTCCTGCGTCCCGGCATTGGTGCCGTTGGTGCGCGGCTTTGGTATCCCGACAACACCTTGCAACACGCGGGCGTGATTATTGGACTTGGCGGCGTGGCGGGGCATTCACATAAATATTTCCCGCAAGGCGATCCAGGCTACATGGGGCGCACCGTGGTGTCGCAAAATGTGTCAGCCGCCACGGCAGCGTGTTTAGTGCTGCGCAAAGCCACTTACCATCAAGTTGAAGGCATGAATGCAGAGCATCTTAAAGTGGCGTTTAATGATGTCGATTTTTGTTTGCGCATTGGCGAACACGGTTTGCGCATTGTTTGGACACCGTATGCCAGCTTGTATCACCATGAATCCATTAGTCGAGGGCATGAAGATTCGCCAGAAAAAGTCGCTCGTTTTCAACGTGAAATGGCCTACATGAAAACCCGCTGGTCAGTTCCTCTGTCCGACGATTTAGCCTACAGTCCTAATTTAACCCAAGATACCGAGAACTTTGCCTACGCTTGGCCGCCTCGCGTCACCGCTTTAGACGATGCGTTAGCCGGCCATGTATCCATTCGACATGGCCTGTGTGCAGCGCTAGAAGCGCAACATCAAAATCCAGAAGCCTCGCTGCCCTCTGAGACCGTTCATGACGCACCCGCCACCGATGAAAACGCGATGTTGCCGCCTTATTCATTATTGCAAGGCGAAGGGGTGCAGTGTCGCCCTTTTACTGCTCCCGCCCCTGTGGCAGCCGCTTGCACCCTGCATTATGTCGATGCTTGCAGCACACAAGACACGACTAAAGCCTTTCCTGAAGTGCCTGTTGAAGCCTTGTATCCGATTCAGCAGCTCTGTGATTTAGACACCCAGGATTTACCCTGGACAGCGCAGGATTTCGTGATTTGCTTGGATGAATTGCCCCGCGTGGCGAATCCTATTGGCGTAGTCCAGCGCTTATTCCAGGCGCTCAAACCCGGCGGTTTATTGCTGCTATCAGTGCCCGATAAACGCCATCATTTCAACCGTTACCGCAGCTTAAGCGAGTTTGCCACACTGCAACAACGTTATGAATCAGGCTTCACTCAGGTGCCAGATGCCGATTACATCGCTTTTTTACAAGACATACACCCGCACTTACCGCCCGCAGAACAGCCTAAAGCCGTGCATCAATCCCGCTTGCGGCGCGAGTCTATCCACGTTTGGGATGCTAAGCATTTTCAAGCATTTATGCAAAACACGCTGAATTTATTGGATATTCAAGCCGAGTTGGAGTTTACTTCCGATGCCCAGTCCAGCACGGACGTGCTACAACTGTGGAAGAAATATTAGGTTATTTTTCAATTATAAAAACCGCCATGATTTCATGATTTAAGTAGACATTCATGTGGAAAAAACCCAGTGTTTTCGTTTATTTCACGCTGTGCGCCTAAAGTGGAAGGTGAAAATACTTAATGGATAACAACCCCATAAGCTCTCAGGGTAAAAATACCAGTTGAGTTTTTAGGGCATTTATAAGATGCTACCGGGTTTGGACGTTTGTCATTTAGAGGAATTCTTTGAGTTTATTTACGGGAGAATTTATAACATGAGTACAGAAGGCGTAAATACCAATAGACGCCGGTTTCTAATTGCTGCCACCGCTGCGGTGGGTGCTGTTGGGGCTGGGTTTACGGCAGTACCTTTCGTGGTGTCCATGCAGCCTAGCGCTAAAGCACAGGCTGCGGGCGCACCCGTTGAGGTGGACATCAGTAAATTAGAACCCGGTCAGAAAATGACGGTGGAATGGCGCGGTAAACCGGTTTGGGTGGTGTACCGTACTGAGCAGCAATTAAAAGACTTACCTTCGCTGGACAGCGATTTACGTGATCCTAATTCAGAAGTGGCGCAGCAACCTGAATATGCGAAAAATGCCGTGCGCTCAATTAAAGAGCAATACATGGTGCTTGTGGGGATTTGCACACATCTTGGCTGCTCACCTACTTATGTGCTGGCAGGGGCCCCCAATCAGCCTACCGCTGACTGGAAAGGCGGTTTCTTCTGCCCTTGTCACGGTTCACGTTTTGATATGGCAGGCCGTGTCTCTCAAGGTGTTCCAGCCCCCACCAATCTGGTGGTACCCCCTCATCATTATCTCAGTGATACCCGCATTTTAGTGGGCGTTGATCAAGGAGCTGCCTAATGAATTTATTAGTTGCCTTGCGTGACTGGGTGGATGCACGTATTCCTATGACGAATACCTGGAATGACCATCTGGCTCAATATTACGCACCCAAAAACTTTAATGTTTGGTACTACTTCGGCTCTCTTGCCATCTTAATGTTTGTGATTCAAATCCTGACTGGGATTTTTCTCACCATGAACTACAAGCCTGATGCACAATTGGCATTTGCCTCCGTTGAATACATCATGCGCGATGTTGAATGGGGTTGGTTGATTCGTTATCTACATTCAACGGGAGCCTCCTTTTTCTTCATTGTGGTGTATTTGCACATGTTTCGTGGTTTGCTCTATGGCTCGTATAAAAAGCCCCGTGAACTACTGTGGGTTATCGGTATGCTGCTGTATCTAGCGCTCATGGCTGAAGCCTTTATGGGCTATTTGCTACCTTGGGGACAAATGTCTTTCTGGGGTGCTCAGGTGATTATCTCCTTGTTCGGTGCTATACCTTTTGTCGGTGAAGACCTCGCATTATGGGTACGTGGTGATTTTGTGATTGCTGATGCTACCTTAAACCGCTTTTTTGCCTTCCACGTTATCTTGATTCCTTTCATTTTAGCGGGTCTGGTATTTGTGCATATCATTGCTCTGCATGAAGTCGGTTCTAATAACCCTGATGGTATTGAAATCAAAAAAGGCCCTAAAGGCAACCGCTGGCGCGATGATAAACCTGCTGATGGCATTCCTTTCCATCCTTATTACACCGTCAAAGACATCATGGGTGTCTCGTTCTTCCTGATTCTTTTCTGTGCAGTGGTGTTTTTCTATCCAGAAATGAGTGGTTGGTTCTTGGAAAAAGATAACTTTATTCCAGCCGATCCCTTAAAAACCCCAGAGCACATTGTGCCTTTATGGTATTTCACACCGTTTTACGCCATCTTACGCGCCGTGCCTGATAAATTCTTAGGCGTTGTAGCCATGGGCGGTGCTATCGTCGTATTGTTCCTCTTACCTTGGTTAGACCGCAGTCCGGTCAAATCCATTCGTTACAAAGGCATTATGTTCAAACTAGCGATTGCCATTTTCTCTGTGAGCTTTGTTGCGCTAGGCTGGTTAGGTACACAACCCGCAACACCTATGTTGACTAACTTTGCCCGTTTGTTCTCAGTGCTCTACTTCGCGTTCTTCCTGTTGATGCCTATCTATTCTTTGATGGATAAGACCAAGCCGGAACCTGAGCGTGTCAACTACAAAGCCCACTAAAGAAAAGGATCAAGCAATGAAAAAATTACTCTCATTTGTCAGTGCCTGTATTCTGCTACTTAGCACGGCACCTGCTTTTGCAGCGGGCGGCGGTGTACCTCTCCTGCACGTTAAAACCAATCTTGATGACAAAGCAGCGTTACAAGAAGGTGCAAAAATATTCGTCAACTACTGCTTAAGCTGTCATTCTGCGGAATACATGCGTTTTAGTCGCCTCGGTAAAGATTTAGATTTAACCGATGAGCAACTGAGAGAAAATCTCATGTTTACGACAGACAAAGTCGGTTCCCCCATGAAGATTGCTATGGATAAAGGTGATGCTGCGCGTTGGTTTGGTGTAGCACCTCCTGACTTAAGCGTTATTGCTCGTGCGCGTGGTACTGATTGGTTATACACCTACTTCATGGGTTTCTATAAAGACGAAAGCCGTCCTTGGGGAGTCAACAACTTGGTCTTCAAAGATGTGGGTATGCCTCACGTCATGGCTGACCTGCAAGGTGGCTTACAGGAAGCCGTGTATAAAACCGAAACTGATGCTAATGGTCACGAGCATCAAGTGCTTGAAAAATTGGTCTTGCCTCAAGGTGATATGAGTGATGCAGAGTACAAAAAACTGCAAAACGATTATCAACGTAACATGACTAATTTGGTCTCATTCCTTGAATACTTAGGCGAACCCGCTAAGCTGCAACGTTACAGCTTAGGTGCTAAAGTCTTAGTATTTTTATTCATTCTTTTGCTGATTTCTTATCTGCTGAAGAAAGAATATTGGAGAGATGTTAAATAAAAAAATCCATTGGATTTTTGCTTAAAAAAGCCTGCTTGTTGATAAAACAAGCAGGCTTTTTTTATTTTTCAACAAGTGACTTTGCTGGCCGATCTTTCAACTTAGCAGCTTTTAGCTGATGCTCAACGAGAAGTCCAAAGCTCGGATACACTTCGCTTAATCGAATCTATAATAGACTTGTTGCAAGGGGTAAAGGGGTATTCATCGACTGCAAAGGCGGCTTTATCGTAAGATAAAGCCGCCTTTTTTATCACCAGCGTTATTGATTTTGTTCAACCGTGGGCGCTACAGGGGTGGGTGGATAATACTGCGCATAATAAGGATAGTGGTAGCTGTAGCCGCTGTAATACGGGTAGCCGTAATAGGGATAATACGCCTGTTGTCCCCAGCCACGCGCACTACCACTACCACCAGCACTAAAGCCAAAGCTGAAGCTTGCGTTACCAGAACCCCAACCATTGCCCCAACCATCCCAAGGGCTACCGCCCCAATATCCAGGCCCCCACCAAGCTTGTGCTTGTGTAGAAACACCGGCTAAACCAATGACGCAGACTAATGCGGATGCTTTCAGTAGTTTTTTCATGATCATCTCCTGGATGTTGAGAGCCTATACGAAAACGGGATAATTGGCTGCAAATCCGCCCTTTTGGTCAGGTTTTCCGCTTTTTATCAACAAATAGCCCGCTATTCGCCTTAAAAAACCGAAAAACCTGCCTCAAAATAGCGAATTTTCGCTTCGATTCCCCATCTTCGTATAGGCTCTGAGAAACGAAATGAAATAAAGCCTCTCAAGTCATGCCTTGTCGGTAAAAAAATCATCCTTAATCACCCGTGTAGAACGCAACTTGAGATAAAGTTTTTCGGCTTGCGTAAAATAGTGTAGTACAGCTTTCTATATTAACAAGCACTAATGCATTAATCCTTTTTTGCATCACTCAAGCGACAGGAATCATCACATCATGGGTCATACTCGAACGTCGATTTATCAAGGTCATATCGTGGATTTAGGTCTGGAGACGGTGGAGCTTCCAGAACACGATGCCTTTCAATTAGAAATCATACGTCATCCAGGAGGCGCGGCTGTGGTGGCGGTTAATGAACAACAGCAGGTGTGTCTGGTACGCCAGTATCGTCATGCGGCGGGGGGTTGGATTTGGGAAATCCCCGCCGGGAAAATTGATCCAAATGAAGCCCCGACCTACACGGCTGAGCGTGAATTACAAGAAGAAGTGGGCTTGCAGGCTCAACAATGGGACAGTTTAGGCACGATGCTCAGTTCTCCTGGTTTTTGTACTGAAGTGCTGTATTTATATTTGGCGCAAAACCTGACTGATGTGGGACATCAGCATGAAGAGCATGAATTTATTGAAATTCATTGGGTCGATTTTCAGACCGCATTGGATTGGGCTTTGGATGATACGATTCGTGATTCCAAAAGTATCGCGGCGTTGTTTCGAGCCGCTGCGATGTTGAAAAAGCTGTGAAATACGGTTTTAGCAGCGGAGGTTTAGCCGCTTGGTCGGTGCATCATCCTGTCGGTGTCAGCATGATCGCGCTGGCTTTAGTCGTATTGGGTGGATTTTCTTTGCAGCGTCTGGGCATTGATTTATTGCCGCATATTATTTATCCCGAAGTTCGGGTGCGCATTCTTGATCCCGGTGTACCCGCAGCGCAGATGGAAGACCGCGTGACCCGCCAACTAGAAGAGCAATTGGCGATTACTGAAGATGCCATTAGCGTGCAATCGCGGACTTCAGAGGGGCGCAGTTCAGTGGATTTGTCTTTTCCTTATGGCAAAGACATCGACATTGCTTTACGTGATGCCAGTACCCGCTTGGATCGCGCCAAACGCTTTTTGCCAGACAGCATTGATGCCCCTGTCATTTATAAACGCGATCCCTCGCAATTACCCGTGGCTGAATTGGTGGTGAGTTCGACGCTGATGGATTCATTAGCCCTGCGCAGTTGGACGGATTATGAATTGTCCAAATGGTTTTTAAATTTACCCGGTGTCGCCGCTGTGGAAATCGGCGGTGGCTTGGAGCGCGAAGTCCAGATTTTACCGGATCAACATCGCTTACAAGCCTTTGGTCTTGAAGTACAAGATGTCATTGATGCGGTGCAACGCGAGAATTTGGATACGCCGTTAGGCCGTTTATTCATGCCCAATAAGGAAGCCAGCACGCGCTTGTCGGGACGGATTCATCATGCCGATGAATTAGCCGATATTGCGATTCCTGTGGCAGAGCGTTTTTCGACTCAACCCGTGTATTTACGCGATGTGGCGCAAATTATCGACACGCATCAAGATGAAAAACTGCGCATTCGTTTAAACCGATTACCGGGTGTGAAACTCTCCATTCAAAAGCAACCGCAAGCCAATACCGTCGCTGTGATGGATGCCCTGCAAGAACGCTTAGGTTGGCTGCAAGAACAGCATTTATTACCCGATGATGTGCAGATTCATATTGTCGGCGATCAAGCCAAGTATGTACGCAATGCTTTGCGCAATGCGGGTTTTGCCGCACTTAGTGGCGCGGTTTTAGCCATGTTGGTGGTATTTTTGTTTTTAGGCGATGTGCGCCGCACGCTGGTGATTGGCACGGCGATTCCTATCGCGCTGATGGTCACGTTTGTGCTCATGAGTTTAGGCGGTTTAAGTTTAAATATCATGACATTAGGCGGTTTAGCGCTAGGTGTGGGTATGTTGGTGGATAGCGCCATTGTGATGCTAGAAAATATCACCCGACAACAGCATGAAGCTCATGCGGATGAACTGCCTGCTATCGTGGCGGCTCGACAAGTCAATAGCGCCATCGTCGCTTCTACCAGCACCAATTTAGCCGCTATTTTGCCCTTTCTATTTATCAGCGGTTTGGTCGGCTTATTGTTCCGTGAACTGATTTTTACCATCGCCGCCTCGACTTTAGCGGCTATGCTGGTGGCTTTGACTTTAGTCCCCGCTTTGGGCGCTAAAGTACCCATCAAACCCCTGCTGCCTCGCACGCGAGCACCCTGGCCTGTGCGCGGATATGTGTACTTATTAAGTGGTTTTCTGCGTGTGCGTTGGCTAGTCATCATCGCCTTTATCGCCGCTTTAGCCTTGAGCATTCCTCTCTTGCAAAACAGCAAACAGACTTTTCTGCCCAAAATGGATGAAGGCCGGATCAACGTGAGCATCAGCGCCGAACCAGGCATTGCGTTGAATACCATGGATACCATCGTGGCTCGCATTGAAACGTTGCTGCTCCAGGATGAGGCGGTGGACAGCGTGTATGCGCAAATCGGCGGTTTTGTGTTTGGACGTTCGCAATATGAAGCCAGCCATCGCAGCAGCCTAGTGGTGCAATTACATTCTCAAGCGGGACAGGGTTTCAATTCTAGGACTTGGATTAAACAGACTCAAAAACACATTCAAGATTTACACCTGGTGGGCATTCAAGTGCGCATGTACACACGCGGTATTCGCGGCATTCGCCTGAGTCGCGGCGACGATGACATCAGCTTACGCATCCAAGGGCAAGACCTCGACACACTGCGCGAACTCGCCGATCAAAGCCTCGCGGTGTTACAAGACGTGCCAGGCATGAGCAATTTATCGCACAGCCTAGAAGAGATTCGACCCGAACTCAGCATTGATGTAGACAAGCAAAAAGCCACGGCCTTGGGGTTTAATTTAGAAGACATTGGTGACACCGTGCGCGTGCTGCTCAACGGGCGAGTGATTAGCGATTTTGTTGAAAACAATCGCCCGGTCGATATTCGTCTACGCTTGCCGCGCCAAGCCTTAAGCAGCACTCAAGCCCTGGCAGACGTGCTGTTATACAACGCCGCCGGACACACCGTGCGCTTAGGCGAATTAGCCGACATCAACTGGCAATTGGCCTCCGCACAAATCACCCGCGATCAACAACAGCGCATGGTGGACATCAGCGCCAGCCTTGAAGGAGATCGCGCACTCAGCGACATCATGTCCGACATTGAGCAGCGTTTGCAGACGCTTCAATGGCCTCAGCATTATGTTTATTACGACGGCGGAGCCAGCAAAACGCTGCAAGAAGGCCAGAAAATGGGCTATGTGCTGCTGGGTTTAGCGATTTTTTTGGTGTTTGTGGTAATGGCGGTGCAATACGAATCTTTGCGCAATCCGCTGGTGATTTTATGCAGCATACCGTTTACCGTGATTGGCGTTGCGGTGGGTTTATCGGTGCTGAAAATGCCGCTGTCGATGCCCGTCTGGTTAGGGCTGATTATGTTAGCGGGCTTGGTGGTGAACAATACCATCGTGTTGGTTGAAACCATCGAACAACAACGCGCTATTGGGGCAGACATTCAAGCTGCGATACTCGCCGCCGCCCGCCTGCGTTTGCGCCCAGTGATGATGACCACGTTATCCACCGTGCTAGGCTTGCTGCCCTTAGCGATAGGCTGGGGCGAAGGGGCAGAAATGCTACAACCTTTAGCCGTCACCATTGTGTTTGGCCTGAGCTTTTCCCTGCTGGTCAGCTTGCTGTTAGTGCCGATGATTTACCGCAGCTTAGGCGCGGCAGATTAAGCGCTCGGAGTGCCAAGCCGTAGCTTCGCATGTGCCAAGCTACGGCTTGGCACTCCACGCCAAACCTTTTTTCTACGCTTGCAACATCCCCTGCCGTTCAATAAACGCAATAATCTCATCTACCCCCTCCCCACTGCGTAAATTGCTCATCACAAAGGGGCGCTCACCGCGCATACGTTGGCTATCTGCCGCCATCACTTCCAATGATGCGCCGACATAAGGCGCTAAATCAATTTTGTTAATCACCAATAAATCCGAGCGGGTAATGCCAGGGCCGCCTTTGCGCGGGATTTTTTCGCCTTCTGCCACATCAATCACATAAATGGTGAGATCGGCTAATTCAGGGCTAAATGTCGCGCTGAGATTATCGCCGCCGCTTTCAATAAAGATCACATCCAGTTGCGGAAAGGCGAGGCAAAAATCATCCACCGCCGCTAGGTTCATCGAGGCATCTTCGCGGATCGCGGTATGCGGACAGCCGCCCGTTTCAACCCCAATAATGCGCTCTGCGGGCAAGGCTTCGCTGCGGGTTAAAAACTGCGCGTCTTCTTGGGTATAAATATCATTGGTCACCACGGCTAATTCGTAGCTATCACGCAATCGTTTGCACAATACCTCAAGCAACGCGGTTTTACCCGAACCCACAGGGCCGCCGACACCAATGCGTAAAGGATTGTTTTTAGACATGATCAAAGCTCTTTGTTAGTGGGAAGTGAAGGATTGGAGGGGGTGGATTGAGATTTATCTTTTTCTTCGACTAAGCCCATCGCTTGTGCGCGTTTTTTCCATAAATCACGCGCCAACCATTGCATATCAATGTTTTTATCGTTTTCATCGACGATTTCAAAACCCAGCAAAGTTTCTAGCACATCTTCCAGCGTGACAATGCCTTGCAAAGTGCCGTATTCATCCACGACCAGCACCATATGAGCGCGGCTTTTAATTAAAAAATCAAAGACTTTCAGTAAATCAGCTTGTACTGGAACAACATGAATTTCACGCCGAAAATCACTTAAGCAGACTTTTTCAGAGTGATTGGCTTTAGCGATTAATAAATCACTGCTCAGCACAAAACCCGTAATTTCATCACGGCTGCCTTGATAGACCGGAATTCTCGAAAAGGGTTTTTGTGCATGTTGAGTAAAATACTCTCCCACGCTTAACTCTTGTGGCAAGCAAAACAACACGGTACGTGGTGTCATGATGTCTTTGGCGTGAGTGTGACGAAAACGAAACAGGTTTTTCAGAATGCGGGTTTCTCCGGCTTCTAATTGTCCTTCTTTCGCTCCTAAGTCAGCCATCACTGAAAACTCTTCACGGCTTAAGCCGCTTAAACCTTTGTCCCGCGCCAGCATTTTGGTTAAAAATTCAGCCATCAATACAAAGGGATACAGAAAATAGACTAAGTATTTTAGAAAATACGCGACGGCTGGGGCGAGTTGTCGCCAGTACAAAGCCCCTAAAGTTTTAGGAATAATTTCGGAAAACACTAAAATCAGCAAGGTCAAAATGCCTGAAGCGATGCCCACGGCGGCGTGTCCAAACACTTCCGCCGCTTGCACGCCCACGCTGGCAGCGCCCACCGTATTAGCAATGGTATTTAAGGTCAAAATAGCGGCTAAGGGACGATTAATGTTGTCTTTAAAATGGCGTAACAAAATCCCTGCGGGTTTGCCTTGTTTTTCTAAGAGGCTGACATAAGGTGAAGTGAGGCTTAATAAAGTGGCTTCTGCGACTGAACAGAGGAACGAGAAGCCTAGCGTTAAGCCCATGTAAATAAATAATAAGTTCATTGTTTTTTGCTACGTTGATGGCGTTTTGGCTGAGCGGGAGAGGAGGTGTCTTGAGTGCCGTTTACATAAAACCAGCGTCCTTGTTCTTGCACAAAATCGCTGTGCTCAGCCAGTCGGTGGCCTTTGCCATGAATTTTATAGCGAGCGACAAAGCGAACGGTACCTGTTTTGTCCTGTTCGCCACCCGCTTGGGTGTCTAAAACTTTCAAACCCAGCCAGTGGGTATCGGTGTCTATGTCTATATGTGTTGGGCGCATTGAAATATGCCAAGTCTCCAATAAATAGCGAGTATCGCCTAGTACGAAAGCGCTGTAACGCGAGCGCATTAAGGCTTCTGCGGTGGGGGGGAAGGTGTGTCGAGATAAATACACTTGGCAACAATCAACAAAAAGTCGCTGACTGTCGCAAGGGCAAGGGCAAGGGGTGGTGGGGGGTAGTTCTGGCATGAGAATCCTGGGTTAAATAGAGCAGCAGTGGTCAGTGACCGCCTGCTCTCTATTAGACTTGTTGCTGGGGTAGGCATCGTAGCGAAAAAGTGTGGTTTTGAGGCTAATAGTCATTCTATTCGTTGAGAAAAAGCGAATAATCAGACCAAAGCCCACGCTTTTGCAGCAGATGAATATCTCTTGCAACAAGTCTATTTCTGTTTCCACTGGCCTAGGGTGTTTTGATACCACCAACCCGTTTTGGCATGACTGATCCAGCGTTGAGCAAAAATATTGCGAATTTCCTTGACGGCTTTAGGCGCACCATTGGCTTGTGCGATGGCCTCATATAAAGCCTCTCGATCCTGGTTTTCATCCGCCACCGCTGTCTTGATTTTATTGCGACTACGCAAAGGCACAAGCGTAGCATCTCTTAATGCAATGCCCGCTTGCTGGGTTAAACCCACCGCACCCTTGTCATAATAGCTCTCTAATACTTGAAAACGTTGTTTCATACGCGCTTTCAAAGCCTCAATGGCGGGGGTAGACGCATTAAAATTAGGCGCAGCCTGTGCAGCCGGTATCAAAACATTCAATACTTTAGCCAGCAAAGGTGCTGGGCTAGACCATTGGCTTTGCGGTTCTACGGGGGGAGCGATAGGGGGTTTATCTTGAGCTTCTTGCGCTTGTTTCTTTTCCCAAACATCTTTAATCAATTTATCCGCCGCTTGTTCAACCGCCGCTGGAGGAAAATGAACATTGACGGTAATGCACGCAGACAATAACAGCAGTATAAAAACGCTGAGCAGCGGAAATTTAACGTAAGACATGAATACGGCTCCTTAATATGTAATGTGCCAGACAGCTCTAGGCTCTGTTGACTATAAAGCCCTTCATTGTGCCTTTTTAAGCCCTGTAGAACAATGGATAGTCTTAGTCACCGTCACAGGCATTCAGAATTACTCTAGGGCAATGCCCCACTGCCATTCACTTAAGAAAAAAACTTTGAATTTAAGCGGTGAGCTTGGGAACGAGGAAACCGCGCTTATCACGGTTGCGCCACAGCTTCTTTATGCGCAAAGAAAAATTGTTGTTCTCCGTTGGGATAGCTCACACGATAATCCTCCACGCCATCGCCGTTGATGTCTGCCGCTACTTGTATCTTAAATTCACCGCCAGCCTCTCCTGATCTCACCTGCTGATGCCACACGCCTTGATAAGCCTGCCCTTGCCAAGTAAATGACCAGGCGGCGAAAGAGGGAATGGATAAATCCTGCACAGCGGATTGTATCGCCTCCAAATCTGCCGGGGCGGTGTAGAAAAATTGTCGCCGTTTTTGCCCTTGCTCATCGGTGAATGTCAGTGCAATGCTCGGATAGCCATTGTCAAATAAGGTGCCTGAAAACATCACACCTTCGGGCATGTCTGGGGCAATTTGAGTGCCCATCCAATCGGGACGCAGACTGAGCCACGGTGCGTCTTTCTCACGCGAAATAATGCGTAAATTGCCGTCGTTTTGCACTTGAATCTGCGCATAACCGAGGCTGGCTAGTTGTTGCTGCAAAGCGCAAATATCTTGCACCGCAGGCTGTGCAAATACATCCAACACTGTGCCATCAGATTGTGGCAAGCGCAGCAGGGTTTCTTGTTGCGTGCCTAATTGCAAAGCGTTGTTTAAATCATTGAGGGCTTGATTTGAAAAACGCGCCACAATGGGTTGCACACTTAAGCGCAAAGGCCCTTGCTCTAATACCAAATAGCCTTGTTGCGCATCTTGATAGCTGCTTAAGTCGCTGTTTTTAAACACGGGTAAGGCATTGATTTGCTCTAACACGGCAGTTTTTTGTACCTCGGTGTGCAAATCTAAACTCAGGGCTTGTTCAACGCCTATGCAATTTTTTCTGGATGTCAGGGCAGGCAAGGCTTGCTCAACCACGGCTTCAGGCTCTTCTGGCTCTTCTGGCTCTTCTGGCACTTCCGGTTCTGTCGGTGCTTCGGGTGTTGTCGGCGGTGTGGGTGGGGTTTCTGGCTCGATGGGCGCGGGCGGCGGCGGTTTGCGGGTGAAAGTCACTTGGCAACGGCTATCGGTGCTTAGAGATACGCTGATGCGATCTGATGCACTGGAGGCGCATAAACTCCAACCTTTGAGTTCAAAATCGCTATCCGGTTTTGCCTGTAATTGTACGGCGGTGTCCGGTGCATAAGTCCATTCACAAGAGGCTTGGCAAGTGTGTTCAGAATATCCGGCAGCCGTCAATGTCACGCGCCCTTCGCCCACCACTTGCAGGTGCAATTTAAACGAGGGCAAATGTACGCGGCGCACGCGGTGGTTGTAGGTGTCTGAAATAAAAATATCGCTGGTGAGTGGATGAATGGCGACACCAGCGGGCGCGTACATTTGTGCAGTCAGAGCGGGATCACCATCGCCGCTAAAACCTAATCCGCCTGTGCCTGCCACGCTGATGATGTCGCCTTGAGGGGTTAATTTACGCAAGCGATCCGTGGCGCGTTCGGTGAAATATAAATCGCCATTCGCCGCAAAAGCCAAGCTGTTCGGCTCGTCCACGCGCACTTTCAAAGCCACGCCATCATCGCCGTAACCTGGACGACCCATGCCTGCCACGGTGTGAATCATGCCCTGCGTATCCACTTTGAGCAGGCGGTAATTTTTGCGATCAGCAATGTACACATCGCCTGCGGCATTGACCGCCACGGCGGTGGGATTTTTCAAACCTGCGCGGGTGGCAAACCCGCCTTCACCCCCGTGTCCTGCTTTGCCCACTCCCGCTAGGGTGCTGATGATGCCTTGGGGATCGACTTTACGCACGCGATGATGGCTTTGATCGGCAATGTACAAGCTGCCATCGGTGCCTAAAGCTAAACCACGCGGGTTAAATAATTGCGCTTGAGTGGCAGCGCCTCCATCACCGAGTCCTCCGGTTTTACCCGTGCCGACCAGCGTGGTGACGCGCCCTTGCGGATCAATTTTGCGCACGCGATGGTTACTGGTATCGCTGACAAAAATATTGTTTTGCGCATCCACTACTATGGCGCTGGGGGCATTAAATTGGGCTTGCAAAGGATCATCTGCGTCTTTAAATCCGGCCTTACCCTGACCCGCCAAGGTTTTCATCACGCCCTCTGGAGTTACGACTCGAATGCGATGATTGCGCGTGTCGGCAATATACAGTTGTCCCGCCGTATCAAAGGCTAAACCTCTTGGCTGTTTCATACGCGCCGCGTTGGCGGTGCCGCCATCTCCGCTAAAACCGCCTGCGCTTAAACCCGTGGCTTGCGCTCCGGCAAAAGTATCGATTAAGGCGACGGCCTGTACCGCAGGCGTAAGCTTGCGCACTCTTTGGTTGCGGGTATCGGCGATGAATATTTGTCCTTGCGCATCCACTGCCACGCCTTGCGGATTAAACAAACGCGCACGTCCGGCTAAAATGCCTTCACCTGCATAAGCACCATTGCCGATATCGGTTAAACCGCTGCCTGCGATGGTGTGAATGATGCCCTGAATATCGACCATACGAATGCGATGGTTATAACTATCGGCAATAAACACGCGCCCTTGCGCATCTGCGGCGACGCTGCTGGGCTGGAACAAACGCGCACGTTGTGCCTCGCTACCATCGGCGGTAAAACCTGTGCTATTTCCGCCTGCCAGCGTGCTGATGAGGCCCTGGCTATCGACTTTGCGTACTCGCTGATTGCCTTTATCCGCAATCAACACGTTGCCCAAACCGTCCACCGCTACATCGACCGGATGATTCAAAGTGGCTTGAGTCGCTGAACCACCGTCGCCGCTAAAGCCCTTTTTACGCTTAGTCCCGGCGAAAGCTTGAACGATGCCGTCTGGCGTGACTTTACGCACATAGGCATTGCCCGTGTCTGCGATGTACACCACGCCGCGTTGATCTACCGCTACACCGCTGGGCTGGCGAAAATAGGCTTGCGTCGCCGCTCCGCCATCGCCCACAGAACCCTTGCTTCCGCGTCCTGCCAAGGTGCGCATCACCCCCGCACGATCAATGTAGCGCACCGCATGATTTTCAGAATCCGCCACATAGACTTGTCCCTGAGCATCCACCGCCACACCCAAAGGCGTATTTAATTGTGCTTGTTCAGCGGGCTTGCCATCGCCGCTATAACCCGCTTTGCCTGTGCCCGCTAGGGTGCTGATGTCACCTTGAGGCGATATTTTGCGAATCCGATGATTATATTTATCCGCCACATACACATTGCCGACCGCATCCACCGCCACACTAGAAGGCGAAGCCAATCGCGCCAAACCCGCCTGTCCACCGTCACCTGTAAAACCCTGCCGTCCATCACCCGCTACAGCATTGATGTTATAAGCAGGTGCACTGACCGCATGAACTTGAGGAAACAGCAACAGCGTTAAAAACAAGGTCAACAAGCATCGAGACATAATATTTTCCTAGTAAGAATTTTGAATACACAGTTTATACGCAGCTTGGGGGAGGCGCTGATTATCTGGCTATCACGGCATGTTATCAAACGCCGAGATGAACAGCTCACTATCTCATCATTTGCCTTCATTCCAGCACAGATAAAAAAATCTAACTTGCATATTAACTAAGTTTTTGTTCTACAATACCCATACATAAAACAGGTTATTTCCCAGGGTTTTACTCAGAAAACCTCCAAAGGAGCCAGCGATGTCGAACCAAGACACCTTTTACGCTGCGATGCAAGCCAAAGGCATCAGTCGCCGCGATTTTCTTAAATTCTGCACCATGACCGCCGCCAGTCTTGGACTGGCTCCGAATATGGTGAATCAAGTCGTGCAAGCGATGGAAACTCAGCCGCGCATCCCGGTGTTGTGGTTGCACGGTTTGGAATGCACTTGCTGCACAGAATCTTTTATCCGCTCCGCACACCCGCTTGCCAGCGATGTGATTTTATCCATGATTTCATTGGATTACGACGATACCATCATGGCTGCCGCAGGTCATCAAGCAGAAGCTTGTCTACATGAAGTGCGAGAAAAATACAAAGGCCGTTACATTGTGGCGATTGAGGGCAATCCGCCGATGAATGAAGATGGCATGTATTGCATCATCGGCGGTCGTCCTTTTGTCGATCAAATGAGAGAAACGTGCAAAGACGCGATGGCGGTCATCGCGTGGGGTTCTTGTGCTTCTAGTGGTTGCGTACAAGCGGCAAAACCCAATCCCACTAATGCTACGCCTGTACATAAAGTGATTACCGATAAACCCGTGATTCGTGTGCCCGGTTGTCCACCGATTGCGGAAGTGATGACAGGCGTGATGACCTATATTTTGACCTTTGGACGCTTGCCAGAACTTGATAGTCAACGCCGTCCAAAAATGTTTTACAGCCAGCGAGTGCATGACAAATGCTATCGCCGCCCCCATTTTGACGCGGGTCAATTCGTTGAATCCTGGGACGATGAAGGCGCACGCAAAGGCTATTGCTTATACAAAATGGGCTGCAAAGGCCCGACCACTTACAACGCTTGCTCCACTATAGGTTGGAACGAAGGCACCTCCTTCCCTATTCAATCCGGTCATGGTTGCATTGGCTGCTCTGAAGATGATTTCTGGGATAAACAACCCTTCTATGAACGCTTAAGCAATATTCGACCTTTCGGTGTGGAATCCAACGCCGATAAAGTCGGATTAGCAGCGGCAGGTGTCGCGGCAGGTGCCATCGGTATTCACGCCGTTGCCAGTGCTGCAAAGCATTTGAACACTGAACCAGAAAAAGAAAAAGAAAAAGAAAAAGAAAAAGAAAAAGAAAAAGAATCTTCAGAGAGCAAAATCTAAATTTTAGTGTGCCGCAAGAATGGTTTTGTGGGCTGTCTATGATGGGATACACCACTAAAAAAACCTTTGCGCAACAACCTATTCAGGAGCAGTCCTCATGAGTCGTCTTGTCGTTGACCCCGTTACCCGCATTGAAGGCCACTTGCGCGTTGAAGTGGACTTAGATGAAAACAATATAATTAAAAATGCCGTGTCTTCGGGCACCATGTGGCGCGGCTTGGAAGTGATTTTAAAAGGCCGCGATCCGCGTGATGCGTGGGCTTTCACACAGCGTATTTGTGGTGTGTGTACCGGTACTCACGCGCTGACTTCAGTGCGTGCTGTAGAAAATGCATTAGGTATCCAAATTCCAGACAATGCCAACAGCATCCGCAACTTAATGCAACTAGCATTGTATGCCCACGATCATTTAGTGCATTTTTATCATCTGCACGCGCTGGATTGGGTGGATGTGGTGAATGCGCTTAAAGCCGATCCCAAAGCCACCTCTGATTTGGCACAAAGCATTTCTAAATGGCCAAAATCTTCTGTGGGCTATTTCTCTGATGTCCAAATGCGCATTAAAACCTTTGTAGAATCCGGTCAATTAGGCCCTTTCATGAACGGCTACTGGGGCAATCCGGCGTATAAATTACCGCCTGAAGCCAATTTGATGGCTGTTGCACATTATTTGGAAGCCTTGGATTTCCAAAAAGAAATCGTCAAAATTCACGCCGTGTTTGGCGGTAAAAACCCACATCCCAACTGGTTAGTCGGCGGCATGGCTTGCGCGATTAACGTAGACGATACAGGCGCGGTGGGTGCGGTCAATATGGAACGCTTAAATCTCGTCAGTTCTATTATTGACCAGACGATTGATTTCATTGATAACGTGTACGTTCCTGATCTTAAAGCGATTGCCATGTTCTACAAAGATTGGACCTATGGCGGTGGCTTATCGTCCCAAAACATCATGTCCTACGGCGAATTCCCCGATAACGCCAATGATTTCAGCGCCAGCAATTTACTCATGCCACGCGGTGCGATTATTAATGGCGACCTGTCCACCGTGCATGACGTAGATTTAACCGATCCTGAACAAGTACAAGAATTCGTCAATCATTCTTGGTACAAATATCCTGATGAAACCAAAGGCTTACACCCTTGGGATGGCATTACTGAACCCAACTTTGAATTGGGCAAAAACTTCAAGGGCACAAAAACCAACATCGAAAACCTCGATGAAGGCGGCAAATATTCCTGGATTAAATCCCCTCGCTGGCGTGGTCATGCGATGGAAGTCGGCCCGCTGTCGCGTTATGTGATTGGCTACGCGCAAGGCAAACCAGAATTCAAAGAACCCGTGGATAAACTGCTGAAAGATTTAGGTTTACCGCTGGAAGCCTTGTTCTCCACCTTGGGGCGCACAGCGGCTCGTGGGTTGGAAGCTTCCTGGTCTGCGCATCAAATGAAGTATTTCTACAACAAGCTCATCAGCAACATCAAAGCAGGCGATTTAGCCACTGCAAACACGCAAAAATGGGAACCACACACCTGGCCTCGTGAAGCCAAAGGCGTAGGTTTTACCGAAGCCCCGCGCGGTGCATTGGGACATTGGATCGTCATTAAAGATGAAAAAATCGAGAATTATCAAGCGGTAGTACCGACCACTTGGAACGGTTCACCACGCGATACCCAAGGGCAAATCGGTGCGTATGAAGCTTCGCTGATGGACACACCACTGGTGATTGCCGATCAACCGCTAGAAATTTTGCGCACGCTGCACAGCTTTGATCCCTGTCTGGCGTGCTCCACCCATGTGATGTCACCGGATAATACCGAGTTGACGACGGTGAAGGTGCGGTAAATAGCATTAGTCTGGATTCATGATAAGGAGGCAGTATGAGCATCCAAAACACCACCCTAGAACCTGTTTATGTCTACGAAGTGCCCGTGCGCTTATGGCATTGGATTAATGCTTTGTCCATTGTTGTGCTGGCTGTCACAGGTTATCTCATTGCCAGTCCTTTACCTTCCATTGGCGGCGAAGCGACTGAGCATTTTCTGATGGGCTACATCCGCTTTTTTCACTTTGCTGCCGCCTATATTTTTGCTGTGGGTCTGGTGGTGCGGGTGTATTGGGCTTTTGTCGGTAATCATCACAGCAAAGAAATATTCATGCCCCCTTTATTCAAAAAAGAATGGTGGGCGGGCATGTGGTTTCATGTTCGTTGGTATCTCTTCTTAGAAAAAGAACCTAAGAAATATCTAGGCCATAATCCTTTAGCTTTATTGGTAATGTTCTTTTATGTATTGATGTCATTCTTTATGTTATTTACGGGTTTTGCTTTGTATGGAGAAGGTGCAGGGATTGATTCTTGGCAGTATCGTTTATTTGGCTGGGTGATTCCTTTTCTGGGTGCCAGTCAAGATGTGCATACCTGGCATCATCTAGGTATGTGGGGCATTATTGTATTTGTCATGGCGCACATGTATATCGCTATTCGTGAAGACATCATGGGACGTACTAGCATGGTCAGCACAATGATTAATGGTTTACGCTTTTTTAAAGATACCCGTTCGTGACAGACCCACAAGCACACGCTGAAATGGCAGCATTAAAAACTGACATTGCTTCACTGTTCGCACAGCGAGAAAGCTTAAAGCAAAAAGTCTCAACTGCCAGTCGTGCAACGCGACAGGCATTGTGGACAGAGCTTGAAATCGTGGATAAACGCTTGTCAGAATTGGATAAGCGTTATAAGCATTTGTGGGATGCACAATGAGCCATCATATTTTGGTACTGGGCATTGGCAATGTCTTGTGGGCGGACGAAGGCTTCGGCGTGCGCTGCGTGGAAGCCTTACATCAACACTATGAATTTCCTGAATATGTCACCGTCATGGATGGCGGCACTCAAGGTTTGTATTTATTGCAACATGTGCAAACCGCCTCTCATGTACTGATTTTTGATGCCATTGATTACGGGCTTGAACCCGGCACTTTGAAAATTGTGCGCAATGATGAAGTGCCTCAATTTATGGGGGCCAAAAAAATGAGTTTGCATCAAGTGGGTTTTCAAGAAACTTTGGCAGCAGCACAATTGACGGGGCGCTATCCTGAACATTTAACCTTGATAGGTATGCAACCTGAAGAGTTAGAGGATTACGGCGGCGGTTTAACCGCGATTATTCAAGCTCAAGTGCCCAAGGTGTTAGATACAGGCTTGGCAGAGTTGCTGAGTTGGGGAGTCAGCCATGTGTCTCGCACTCAGACGGCTGAACATTTATCCCCATTATGCCTCAGTGATTAAGCGCCTATACGAAAACGGGATAATCGGCTGCAAATCCGCCCTTTTGGTCAGGTTGTCCGCTTTTTTTCGTTAAATAGCCCGCTATTCGCCTTAAAAAACCGAAAAACCTGCCTCAAAATAGCGCATTTTCGCTTCGATTCCCCATCTTCGTATAGGCTCTAAGACAGTGGGCTATGTTAGACGCTCACTAGCGGCTATCAACTGCGCTTTTTGTAAACGTGCTTTTGCTTTATCCACTCCCAAGAACGGCAATACTTGTGACATTTCAGGGCCGTGCGTCATGCCAGTTAATGCCGCACGCAAGGGCATAAATAAGCCTTTGCCTTTTTTACCGCTGGCAGTTTTCAAGACTTTCCCCATTACTTTCCAATCGACTTGCGCTTCTTCCAATGCGGCTATGGCGTGCTCAAAAAACGTCGCACCTGCGTTGCGTAACTCTTCCCTGGCATCCTCGGCATAGTCCCAATCATCGGTGCATAAAATGCTCGCCCACACTTGGGCATCGCTAGGAAAGAGTAGATTGGGGTGTACGGTTTTCACAAACGCCTCTTTAGATTCAGGCGGTACCCGTGCGCGGGTATCTTCATTCATCCACTGCCAGATACGCTCTTCATCAGCTTGTAACACCGCTTGTTGTTGCCAGTGTTTTAACTGTTGTTCATCAAATTTTGCCGGTGCTTTACCCAAGCGTTGCGTGTCAAATTGTTCTGCCAATTGAGCAAAACTGATGAAATCATCATGTCCATAAGCATGTCCCAAACGGGCTAGATAATTCACAATGCCTTCGGGAAGCCATCCTTCAGCGCGTAATTCTTTCAAACTACGACTGCCATGACGTTTGGACAGCGGGCTGTTATCCGCACCGACAATTAAGGAAATATGCCCATAAGTCGGTTGTGGCAGTCCTAGGGCTTGCAAAATCATTAATTGGCGCGGGGTGTTAGTGAGATGATCTTCGCCGCGTAACACATGACTGACTTCCATCAGCGCATCGTCTACCGCATTGCAAAAAAAGAAAGCGGGAGTACCGTCCGCACGGCGAATAATGAAGTCGCCAATATCATCCGTCGAAAATCGTTGCGTATCGCGCACAACATCTTCAAATTCAATGCTTTCACCGCGAGGTACACGAAAACGCAACGTGGGCTGCAAACCTTTGGCGATTTTTTGTTCAATTTCTTCAGGACTTAAATGGGCGCAAGTGCCTGCATAGCGAGGGGCTTGTCCGGCGACACGTTGGAGTTTACGCGATACGGCTAATTCTTGAGGGCTACAAAAACACGGATAAACACATTTTTGCGCTTCCAGTTGCGCATAATAATCCGCATAAATATCACTGCGTTGCGATTGATAATAAGGGGCATGGCCTTTGTCGTGTTCAGGGCCCTCCTGCCAATCCGCTCCCAGCCAGCGCAAATCTTCCATCAACTGTTGCACATATTGGTCTTCACTACGCTCTTGATCGGTATCTTCAATCCGTAATAAAAATATCCCTTGATGGCGGTAAGCCAATAATGCATTAAACAGTGCTGTGCGCACATTACCTAGATGAATCAAGCCAGTGGGGCTGGGGGCAAAGCGGGTTTTAGTCACAACATCTCCCAATTTTCATGTTTCGTGAAATTTAAGCCTGGACAAGTCTCTTGAAAAGAATTTAAGACAATAGATCAGCGTGTCCTAAAGATGTCTTGCATCACGGCTACTTTTTTTTCCTAAGCTATAGA
The DNA here is from genome assembly GCA_016744475.1 of Thiotrichales bacterium. Classification (GTDB taxonomy): domain Bacteria; phylum Pseudomonadota; class Gammaproteobacteria; order Beggiatoales; family Beggiatoaceae; genus BB31. Next base: position 51,776 of record JADGEH010000013.1, read on the forward strand.
CAGTTGTAAAATCTTCCGCTTATCATACCAGGATTCAAGCGCAATGCCGCTTTTCTTGGTGAATGATAAAAGGAGACCCCGATGGTAAAAGTTCTAATGAGTTTATTTTTGTTGTTATCCACACAAGTTTATGCGGCGGATGCAACGAAAAACCCTGAACCCGTAATATCACCTGCAAAAGCAAAGGAGACTGTTTTGATTACAATGCAAACCAATAAAGGTACGATTAAATTAGAATTGAATGCAGAAAAAGCACCGAAAACGGTTGAAAACTTCACTAACTATGTTGAAGCTGGTTTCTTTGACGGTACTATCTTTCATCGTGTGATTAATAACTTCATGATTCAAGGCGGTGGTTTTACTCAAGATTACAAACAAAAAGAAACAGGCATGTCAATTCAAAATGAAGCCAAAAATGGTTTGAAAAATGACAGTGGCACCATTGCCATGGCTCGCACCAATGATCCTCATTCAGCGACCGCACAGTTTTTCATCAATGTAAAAGACAATGACTTTTTGAATTACCCCGGTCAAGATGGTTGGGGTTATACAGTGTTTGGAAAAGTAGTTGAAGGCATGGATGTTATAGAAGCCATTAAAGGCGTGAAAACAGGTCGTGGCGGCCCGTTTCCAACCGATGTCCCTCAAGATATGATTATTATTGAGAAGATGACCATCGCTGAGTAAACCCTGACTCTATGTAATGGCTTTTTTTATCTGGGCTATCCAGATAAGAAAGGCCATCACTTCTCAAGACTCCTTATAAAAACCATAATAGTTTATGCAATGAAATGTTAAAGTTTTTTAACAAAGAACTCTTTTACACCCTGGTTATTTATAACTCTATTGTTGAATCCAATAAATGTTGATTTTAAGCACGTCTTTCCAGCAAAACCTAGTGGACACTACATGATGAAATCTCTGGCATCTCTCTTACTGGCTGTTTCTTTACAATTCTCTAGCTCAATTCTATGGGCTAATTCAGAAACAGTTCCCCAGGTACAGATTAATACCAATCTCGGTAGCTTCACGGTAGAACTGTATCCTAAAAAAGCACCTCAAACGGTGGCTAATTTTCTACAATACGTAAATGACGGTTTTTACCAAGATATTATTTTTCATCGCTTGATTGGTGGCTATATTGCTCAAGCAGGTCGTTACAATGAAGACTTGGAGGAAAAAGAGCCTACCTATAATGCAGTGGTCATAGAATCCGATAATGGTCTCAGTAATCTGCGCGGTACTCTAGCAATGGCACGCGAGCGTGAACCTAATTCAGGAACAAGCCAATTTTTTATTAATCTTGCTGATAATAAGGCTTTAGATTTTCACAGTCATACGCGCCGTGGTTCGGGCTATACGGTGTTTGGCAAAATCATCGCAGGTGCAGACATTCTGGAAACATTGAATAAGCTCGATAATGAACCACAGGAAGGTTTCAAATACATGCCTTCTCAAAATGTGGTGATTCAATCCATGACTGTGGAAGAAGGTGCCGTTGCAGTGGCTTTGGAACCTTTAGACAATGCAGAAGAAGATGTTGTTGAAGCGGACGATGTTGCAAATACCGCAGAAGATACTCAAGATGAGGCATACGCGGATGCAGATACAGAAGAAGATGCCTATGTAGATGATGCAGCCAGTGAAGATGAATATGTAGAAGATGATAGTTTAACGGCTGATGCGACTGACGAAACAACGGATGAAGTGATTGGTGAAGATACTGCTGATGCAGTGAAAGTCGTTGCTACATCAACGCCCACTCCCGTACTGGCTAAACCAAAACCTGCTGTGGTCCCTAAACGTATTGTTCAACCCAGTAAAAGCCGTGTACCTTTGTTAGCCAAGCATTTACCAGAACCTCCTGATATTCCCGCCGTTGAATAAAAAACGCTATTAAGTTGAGTTGATTCAATCAATGGATGCAATGTACTGCATCCATTTTTTTATGCCCTAAACCCTGGCTAGACCTTTATGACTACACAGACTTTATTTATCTCTGATCTACATTTAGATATTCAACGTCCAGATATTCTGGCTTTGTTTTTTAAATTCATCCAAGAACAAGCACCGCTTGCCGACAGTCTTTATATTTTGGGTGATTTATTTGAAGCTTGGATTGGTGATGATGACGATGCTGAGATTTGCCAAACCGTCAAAGCCGCTTTAAAACCATTGACAGAAAAAATCCCCGTATTTGTTATGCACGGTAATCGAGATTTTCTACTCGGCAAACAATTTGAACAAGACACCGGCTGCCAGCTTTTACCCGAACAACACACACTCGATGTGTACGGTGTTTCTACTTTATTAATGCATGGCGATACGTTATGTACTGATGATGTCGCGTATTTACAATTACGACAAACCCTGCATCATCCTCTATGGCAACAAGATTTTTTAAGCAAAAACTTAGATGAACGACGGTTGATGGCACAACAATTAAGACAGCAAAGCCAAGCGGCGATGCAGTCTAAAAGTGAAGAGATTATGGATGCCAACCCACAAGCCGTAGAAACTGCTTTTCAGCAACATAAAGTACAACGCATCATTCATGGGCACACGCATCGTCCACAGATTCACACCACCGATGTTGCAGGAACCCGTGTTGAGCGCGTGGTATTAGGGGATTGGTACCAGCAAGGCAGTATTTTAGTGTGTGATGCGCAAGGTTGTCATTTAAGTGTTTATGAATAGCCTACTAACCATCATTGAGAACTAACCCTGTTCATGAAATTCACAGGGTTTGCGTAGCGCTTCTGGCACATTATCGGGGCATTGACCGCACAGTTGATTGCCCGGTACGGCAAAATCCATTTTGCGCGGATAAGGCAAATCCAGCGCATTCATGATGTCAACAAAAGCCGCTTTGCTGGTGTTATTCCCCAGGCGCGGATTGCGGTTTTTTTCTTGTGCAATGCTGGTGACACAACGGCCTTCATAATCATGCCCTGGATAGACTAAGGTGTTGCCAGGCAAATTGAAAAACTTATTGTGGATGCTGTCGTATAAATCTTCAGCATTACCGGATTGAAAGTCTGTGCGCCCGCAAGCTTCAATCAGCAGTGCATCCCCTGAAAACAACCATTTCACACCGCCCTGTTCTAACAAATAAGCATGATGAGTGCTGGTGTGTCCGGGTGTGAAAAGAGGATGTAAAGCGATTGAACCGATTAAAAAGGCATCCCCTTCTTTAACTCCCACATCCACGCAAGGCAATTCATCCATAGCGGGGGCTGCAATCTGGCTGTGACTTAATTGTTTTAAGCGCCGCGCTCCGGTTAAATGATCGGCGTGAACATGTGTTTCTAAGGTAAAAGCCAGTTCTAAGCCCGCATCTTTAATAACTTGTAAATCCCGCGATGCAGTATCAAACACGGGATCAATCAGCACACATTGCCCAGTGTCTTCACAACCTAACAAATAAGTATAAGTAGAAGAACTGGATTCAAATAATTGTTTAAATATCATTTAATGAAGTCTCTTAAGTCAAGGTGGAATCATGGCGGTTTTTTGATGTTTGAGCATGGTTTCAAGCACCGCAAAGCAGCTTTTGCGTCATTTCAGTAACAGCATTTTAGTGACAGAATTCACTGCTCTAAAGGCGCATCCAACAAGGTTAAGGGCAAGCTCATGCGAAAACAACTGCCTGTGCCTAATTCGCTATGTACTTCTATATCCCCGCCCATCATTAAACAAAATTGTTTGGTAATCGCCAGCCCTAAACCCGTACCGCCATATTTGCGGGTGGTGGAGCTATCGGCCTGAGTAAAAGCGTTAAACACTTGTGCAGCTTGTTCGGGTGACATGCCAATCCCATGATCAATCACTTCAAACACCGCATGTTGTTGCGGCATTTGACAAAAAACGCGGAGAACAATGTGATCCCGATGGGCAAATTTACTGGCATTGCTGAGCAGATTGCATAGGTTTTGGCGAATTTTTGTCATGTCAGAGTGCATTTCAATCAGTTGCGGATCAAGTTCAATCTCTAAATGATTAAGATTTTTTTCTAAGGAAGGTTGAATAATACTCTGCACATCTTTCAATAATTGTGGAACGTTAAAAGTTTCAGAAAACAATGTCATTTTACCCGATTCAATTTTAGAAATATCCAAGACATCATTAATAATTCCAAGTAAATGCATACCTGCACTGCGAATCTGTCGAAGTTCTTCTAAGTTATTGTCATGCCCTTCATCAAGAGCTTCATCCATCAGTAAATCACTGTAACCAATGACGGCATTTAAAGGTGTGCGAAGTTCATGGCTCATATTAGCTAGAAATTGACTTTTGGCCTGATTAGCCTCTTCAGCTTTTTTAATCGCTTCAGCTAAATCTTCATTACGCAGCGCTAAACTGTGATAACTACTATCGAGTTGTTGTTGGTAATCCTTTAAAGATAAACGCAGTTGCTCTAATTCTTTAACCCGCAGACAAGGTAATGAAGCCGTGATGTCTTCTTTAATGCTAGAATCCTGGCGCAAGATATTTAAGTAAAGAATCAGGCGTTTTAAGGGAAAGCCGAATAAGATTAATATAATGACATAATACAAGCCGGATAAACCAATAATTAAGAATCCCATTTGCCATAGAGCGTCTTCCATAATATGTTCTAAAGCATTGGTTTCATCCATTTTTAAACCCGAATAGCGCAATATGCTGGACAATTGTGCAAAGGGGACAGGTTCATTAATAGCGAGTTCAAGTTGAAGCGTGCTGGGTTCTACAAAGCGAAATCGATTGAGTTGTCGCAAGCTTTGTAATAAATCAAGCCTAAAACCACCAAATCCAAGCAATTGCTGATTATTTTCAATCGGGAAATAGTAAAACAATAGCTCGCCCACTTCAGTGTGCAGCACGTAAAAACGTGCTTCAGAACGGGCTTGAGGTTCGATGTCAAAAGGCAGCATGGCATCAGTGATTTTACCTTGTCGCAAGCCTTTTCCATTAATGTCGTAGAGTTCAAAAGCTTGCAAATATTCCGGTAATCCAATGTGTTGCAATCGACTCGACTGCCAATAGCTGTAATACACAGGGTTTTGTAGTTGCTGGCGTACTTCATCCCAGTCTTGAATGCGTGTACTTAATGCTATGACATCTGCTTGCACCACTTCTAAAGCGCGGTTTATTTCTTCTTGTGACGCTTGTTGTTCTTGCTGTTGTGCCGTGCGTTTGACACGCTGCATTTCATGCAACATAAAACCTGCAAGCACGGCAAACAATGCCAGCGAAGCAATAAACAACAGCAATGCATACGCAGTAAACGGCAGCGGAGAACGGGTGCGAGACATGCTTATTCAGCCAGTGTATCCAACACCTCTTCCACTAATGTATGCAGATCAAATTCATGCTCAGCATCAAAGAAGTGGCTGGCACCGTCAATTCGATGCAGGGTCACGCCTTCTGCGGCTAATGTTTGCATCCAGTCTTTATCAATGCGATTGTCTTTTGTGCCAATGATTAAATTCACAGGTATTTTGACTTGATGCAGCGCTTGAGTGGTGAAAACTTGGTTCCAACGAATGTAAGACCAGTAAGCTTTGGGCAAGGTGGAATAGGCTTTACAAAAGGCTAAGTGATAGGTGTGCGGCACGGGCGGTGTGTCGCTGTTGCTCAGTTCTTGAAGTGCTTTGAGTTCTGTATCTGCTAATTGTTCATTAACGTAGACCAAGCTGGTGAGAATTAAACCTTTGATACTAGGTTCTGTTTGTTGATGTTGATAGGCCAGTAATTGCAAGCTACCAAAGCTGTGTCCAATCAAAATCACTTCTTTATGGTCTTTGGCTTTTAACCAATCCACCCAGCGCTGAATTTCTTTCACTTCTTCATCCAGACTATGCACATGGATAGCTTCACAACTTAAACTGGCTTTGCGCCGATCAATGCCCAATGACAAACTAGGACTGAGCACCGAATAATCACTACTGATTAGCGTATCAGCGAGACGTTGCACGGTAGAAAATCCAGAGGTTTGTAAAAAACCATGCAAAATCAACACAGCGGGTTTCGTTTTATCGCCTTGATGAAAGCTGGCTAGACTGTTCATCCCATTGGGCATTTTTAACGCGGTGAGGTGATCTTCTGCAAAAACGTAATGAGCACCCATAATGAACGTAAGCAGCAGAAATGCTTTGATATTTCTCATGAAAAATCTCCCTTTATATTATGATATTTTTTGTCGCATTTGCGATATGACACAAATACTACCGCAAATAAACTTCCAGACGCCAGATTAAAACAACATAAATCCCCAGCCAAAGCAGCAAAATCCCCATTTGCCCCGTGGGCGGTAACAGCGTACATAGCCATACCGACAGGCTACAGGCACCCATTAAGGCATATTCCCACAGTACCGTTTTACGATGTCCCCAACCATGTTGCACCAAGCGCTGATAATAATGGCTGCGATGGGCTTGCCATATCTTTTCGCCCCGCCGCAAGCGATATAACAAAGTCAGTGTCGCGTCCAAAATAAACGGAGAAAACAATAATACGCTCATCCATCCTGCCGCTATGCCAGCATTGGCACCCCAAAGACTCACAGCAGCAGCGAGTAAACCTAAAAATGAAGCGCCCACGTCGCCCATAAAAATTTTTGCTGGAGGAAAATTAGTGACTAAAAAGCCCGCACAACTGCTCGCCACCAGTGCATTGAGAGCACAAAATAGAAAGTCGCCGTGTAATCCGCCTAGCCATGCCAAAGTGCCAAAACCAAACACTGCCATGCCGCCTGCAAAGCCATCCATGCCATCCATAAAGTTGTATAAATTCAACATCCAAACAATGAATAACAGGCTAAATCCCAACGCGATAAACGTAGGCCATGACCACACGAATCCTGGTAATTGCACGCTGTTGAGTACAAACATCGGATGGCTTAATAGCACTACCGCTGCCAACAAGTGAGTGAGTAGGCGGTATAAAGCGGGCAAGGGATGGCGATCATCCCACCAGGAAATCGCCACCACAGGTAGCAAAGCCATTATCAGATACGCCATAAAATCAGGCCATGCCTGCCACCACGCAGTGCAAGCCCAGCCCAAACCCAACGCGCACACCATCGCTAAGCCGCCTGTGTGTGGCGTGGGACGTGTGTGCAACGAGCGTTCATTAGGTGCTGCGGCGACAGAAAACCAAGCGCCAGGGCGACTTAAAAGATGGCTTAATCCTGCTGTCAACAGAAAGCTTAAAGGGATCAAAAAGGTGATGAATAGAATATCGTTTGTGGTCATGGGCTTATAAAAATGAAAGTGAATAGACTTGTCCAGGCTTAAAACACCGACTGCAAAACAGCGAATATTGGCAGGTTTTTCCGTTCATTTTCGTTAAATAGAATGACTATTCGCCTCAAATGAACGAAAAATCCCGCTCAATCTCGCTGCTTTTCGCTACGGCGTTTAAACCTGGACAAGTCTAATAAAAGGAGACATAAAGTCTATTGCGGAACATCGCGCCATTATATTTTGTTGTCAGGCATATTCTGCTAGAGTGTTAAATATTAGACGTGTTGCAAGGGGTATTCATCGACTGCAAAGGCGTGGATTTTGGCCTATTTTTCCGCTTTTTCTCAGCAAATAGCCCGCTATTCGCCTCAAAAAACCGAAAAAACCGCCTCAAAACCACACCTTTTCGCTACGATACCTACCCCTCGCAACAAGTCTATTTCACTCGCCTTAGCACACAGCGCGAAGTGAACAAAAACATCCGGTTTTTTGGCGCTTGAGTCTATTTCACATTGTATGCGTTAAAAACAATCCCGATTTTTATCTTCCAGCCAGCAACACTCAATCAACTTATGCCTCAAGTTTACTTTAATGCTTATTGTGCGCTGGTCTGCGAATGCCAGCATCCTGCCGCCTGGGTTCAACACCGCCTACACAGCTTGAATGCGCAACTCACCACGCATCAAATGTCTTGTCTCCCTTTATTGCGAGAGACAGTCACAAGCTTTGCTTTGCCTGTTCAATCTGCCGAGACTTTTTATGCGCAATTTCAACAACTTTGCAGCAATGGGCAAGCCAGTCATTTATTGCAATGGCAACAAGCGCAAGGAGAGTTATGCAGCTATGACGTGTGCTGGCAATGTGGTGCGAATCTCTTACAACAATGGCGACCCTTGCTGTCTGAACATGATTACATCTGGTGTCAACAGCATTGGGAAGCAGCCTTAGAATCCTTGTATTACCACCAATATGTGAATGCTATCGAACAAGATAGCCCGGATTTAACCCGCAATATTTTTATTGAATTGCGGCAAACCCCATTAGACATCAGTGCCTCAGAACAAGAACCTCTGGATTTAGATGAATTAGAACTCAGCGTGCTGCAATGGTTGCAAGATTGGGCAGAAAACGGGCGATTGAATTTATCCAGAGGCGGTACACGCTTAGGTGTTGAACTTGAATTATTGCATTCTTTTGTTCATGAATTGGTGTTGCCCTATCCCGCTTCATCACGCTTATGGGAACTGCTGTTATTAAAGCTTGATCGCCTGTTTAGCCAATATTGTGATGATCCCTTAGTGAATCATTTCAGCGAAACCTTTGAAATCTTAATCGCTGCGGTGTCGCGTTTTAGTTTCATACGTGATGTTTATCTCGCCACAGAAGACCTTTATAACGCCGTAGACCCGCGTTTAATGCCTTATTTGTGTTTGCAATTGTTACTTAAAGCGCGTCCCGAAGGACGACTTAACCAACGTTGGCAGCGTCAGTTCAGCCTCAATGCTTGGCACACCTTACTCGCTCAGCACAACCTGGATAGCTTACAAGACACGCATCAGCAAGCCATGCTGATTTTGCGCTCGCAATGGGAACGCTCACAACTCGATGGGTTTAGCGATGCCACCGCCTCTTTGCAAGCCTGTTTACAAGTGCCCGCTCAGACTCAAGCCTTGGTGGCGCGTATTCCTGATAGCCTGCACAGTATCCGCGAACCTTTAACGGGCTTGCTGTACGATGCTTGTTTAAGTCTCGCCTTAAACCCTCAACCCAATGCTGCACGCGCCTTATTGCGTTATCGCATCGGGCTTTTATATGCCCCACAAGCCAATAATCCGGTGTGGCAGGGCGCCACATGGGAAGACAGCCTCATCCTCTGGGCGCAAACACTGAGCAACAAACCTTTGCTGAGCTTGCTACGCGCAGTGCCGGATATTTTACAAGTGAATATACATTTGCAACTGGGCTGGGCAGGCGATTTCAGCCAGTTTGATCCCGACATTCCTGACGATGTGGAATCGCCCAATTGGGCATTATTCATGGAAAGCTGGGCCGCACTGCATTGCTTGTTTGAACCTTATCAAGCCCAGGCCGAGCTTAAACTCATTTTTGTGCGAGATTATTTACCACATGGAGAAGGCGTGGATGCAGACATTTTGCAACACGTTGCTGAAGACGTGCTGGATTTTATTTATCCTGACGGCAGCCCATCAGGACAAGCATAAATGAACCTGCCACCGCCTCGCCGCTTAAAACACTGCGTTGCGGCATTATGCTTATGTCTACTCAGTGGCTTAGCCCATGCCAGTGAACGCATGGCCTTAGTCATCGGCAATGCCAACTACGCCCAAACCCCCTTAAACAATGCCATTAATGATGCCCGCGACATCGCTCAGGTGTTCAAGCAAATGGGCTTTCACGTATTACTGCGAGAAAACCTAGATCGCCGCGCCTTACTCAAAGCCCTGCGCGAATTTGGCACCCAACTCCATCACGACAGCGTAGGCGTGTTTTATTACTCAGGACACGCCATTCAATATCAGGGGCGCAACTACTTATTGCCCATACAAACCCCCATTCTTGACGCAGAACAGCTCGACGCACACGCCGTACAAGCCAACCGTATTCTTGAAGAAATCAGCATGGCGGATAATCCCACCAATATTTTAATTTTTGATGCTTGTCGCAATAACACCTTTCTGCGCAAACCTGGGAATAGCGCCCAAGGCTTAGCCAAAATGCAAGCCCCGCCCGGCACCTTAATCGCCTACGCCACCGCCCCCGGCGAAGTCGCGCAAGACACAAGCGGTGGACGCAACAGCCCCTACACCCATCATCTCTTGCACTGGCTCACCCAGCCGAATTTATCCGTAGGACAAATGTTTAACCGCGTGCGCGATGCCGTGATTAGAGATACCGATCATCAACAAGTGCCTTCGGAAGAGAGCTTTTTGCGCAAAGATTTTTACTTTGGCGGCATTGTTGATGAAAAAACCTTGGCTCAACAAGAAACCCAACGTCTGCTCAACGAATTACGCACTGTCGAACAACAAAAACGCCAGAAAAATCAACAGCAAAAGCTACAACAACGTTTACAACAATGCCAGGTTTACGAACAAAACTTCGCCCTAATACAAGCCCTTTCAGGCGCAGAAAACGAAGCGGCTTTACCCTGTTACCAAGCTGTTTTACGTGATGATCCCAACAACGCCGATGCCCAAGCGCGGCTGAATTCACTCGAACGGCGCTATCGAGCTTGGGCAGAAGGTGCATTACGACAAGGACAATGGCAACGTGCACAAAGCTACGTAGACGACTTAAAAAAAATCAATCCCAACGCGGCGGACTTATCCGCGTTACAGGAACGACTACACAGCAGCCAAGAACAAGCGCAACAACATCAACAACTTAAACACCTCGGCGATGAATTACTCGATGTCAGTGCTGACCACGACATCCCTCTCACACTCCCCTCCCATGTACCCAAATATTGGGTGAGTGATCGCCTCGATATCAGCCTTAACCTCAACCAAAACTTCACTTATTACCTCCCCCTTCCCGCACAGCCCAGCTTATTTCTCAAACACCCCATCGACATACAACTCAGCACCGCATTGCCCGATGGATTAAGTTTTGCCCCTCAATACTTAAAACTCAGCGGACGGCTACCACAGACACTCAGCCAGCCCCTAGAACTCATTTTCATTGCTCATATCGCAGAACACAACGCCCCCTTCACCCTGCGCATACATCCCCAAACCACACAAAAAACCTTGGCGATGGCTCATCCCCCTCTCACAGACGACAACGCCGGATCGCTAGAATTTTTTAACGAAGTCGTCACACGCTGTTTCACCGCACTGAATTACCAAGTCATCTTGCAAGCCATGCCCACAGAACAAGCCCTACATTTATTACCCACCCGGCACGCCCCCACGGCTTACTATCCGCACCCGCACACCACCGCCTTCTACACCTCCGAGCCATTGTCCTCACACAGACACTGGCAACAGCAACAGGCACACTTATTGATGAGCAAACATCAGCCCCAACCAGTACACTTACTCTATCGCTTTAATCATCAGCTCCAACGTCTCAAACACAGCGGTGCGCTACACTTTATTCAAGCGCGTTATCAACCTGCCGAGCGCTCGTAAACTTCATCACAGGACCTCTCTCATGGACTCAATGCCCGCCGAACCGACCCGCCGTGATCGCACCATTTCTATGTCATTGACACTGGATGAAGAAACCCTAGAACTGATAGAACTCTTGCAATGCGAAGAACAAGATGAAGACCTAGAACAATTGTTCAAACGCGCACTGTTTGCGCTCAGCCAACAGCATTTTGCACAAGCATGGCCGATTGAAGCCGAACTTGAAGCAGAAGCCCTCAATCTTGCGGCTGAAGAAGATGAATTGCTCAGCACCATGAATCAATTACATGGCAAAATCTTTTTACTTGAAAGCGAGTACATCACGCCCTTAAAAGAAACCGTCAAACAATTACAAAAGAAAAAAACCGAACTACAACTACACATCCATAAACTCAAAGAACAAAATCAACGCCTGCGCAAAACCGCTCTACGCTTTCGCCATCAACGCGACACCGCCTTACAACGACAAAAAGACGAGCGCATTGAATTACACGACTCCCTTATTTGGGCGCAACTCGCCATCCCCCATCCCGGCACCGCCCATTCCCCACAGCGCCACACCTTTCTCCACTGGCTCACCGCCCAGCGCCACGTCCCCTACACCTGGCAAGCCATCGCCGAAGCTTTAAACCAAGCCAACATCCCCACGCCAAGTGCAAAATCAAGCTGGAACGCCCACCTATTACGCAGCCTGGCACGGCGGCAGGTTTAGAGCCTATGCGAAGATGGAGAATCGAAGCGAAAATTCGCTATTTTGAGGCAGGTTTTTCGGTTTTTTAAGGCGAATAGCGGGCTATTTGTTGATAAAAAGCGGAAAATCTGACCAAAAGGGCGGATTTGCAGCCGATTATCCCGTTTTCGTATAGGCTCTAAGCCAAGGAGCATTGCAAGCCGTTGATTTTATTTCCCCTCCTCGCAGGAGGGGGCGAGGGGGTGGTGATGGAGAGCTTCTTTCCTTCGATTTTTTGTCAAGGAATGAATACCTTTGCTCACCACCCCTCAATCCCCTCCTTCAAGGAGGGGAGGCTCAGCGCTTAAGAGCCTATACAAAGATGGAGAATCGAAGCGAAAATTCGCCATCTTCGTATAGGCTCAAAGACTCACAGCCACTTGAGCCTGTGCGGCGGCGATGATGGGGGCGGGGATAGGGCTAGGCTTGAGGCTATCAACGTGCAAACACGCTAATTTAATGCTGGCGGTGCAAATTACGGTTTGCTCGCGCAGGAGTTCTTGCTGCATCTGCAAACTAACGCGCCCGATGTTTGTGAGTTGTAAACGAGAGACTAAAACATCGTCTAAACGAGCGGCTTTTAGATAATCAACCGTGACTTGGCGCACGACAAAAATAATACCGTTTTGCTCGCGCAAGACTTGGTAATCATATTTCAAATCACGCAACCATTCAGTGCGCGTGCGCTCAAAAAATTTCAAATAATTAGCGTAATACACTACGCCTGCGGCATCCGTGTCTTCGTAATAAACGCGAATAGGCCAAGTAAAGTGCTTCATCTGTGTCAACCTGCTGTTGCTTATAAACTTAAATAACCGCGCCGGTGGGCTAACGCCGCAAGGCCGAGCAATGCCAGCAATGCCACGCCTAAAGGCAAACGAAAGAGGGGTTCTGGGATCAATACAGTGCGGCTTTCGGCTTCGGTTTTTTCTAATTGATTAATCTCTTCATAAATGCGTTCTAAAGCCTGCGCGTCGGTGGCGCGAAAATATGCTCCTCCGGTACGTGTGGCGACTTGCTGTAATAAGGTTTCATCGATATTCATGGCTTCCATAGTGATACGCCCGGTGGCTTCATCAGGAAAAGGTACTTCGCCGTGGCTGCCGACACCAATGGTGTAAATGCGGATGTTGTATTGCGCTGCCAGCCGCGCCGCTTGTGCAGGCGGCAAACTCCCCGCTGTGTTTTCACCATCGGTGAGTAAAATCAAAATGCGGGAGCTGGCAGGACGTTCGCGCAGCTTTTTCACCGCTAAGCCCACGGCATCGCCAATCGACGTGCCATCGCCTGCAATGCGGGGCACGGCGTTATCCAGCATTTTGCGCACGGCTTCGCTGTCTAAGGTCAAAGGCACCTGTAGATAGGCACTGTCGCCAAATAAAATCAAACCAATCCGATCCCCTTGGCGTTGGCTAATAAAACGTCCCACCACACCTTTCACCACTTGTAAGCGATTCACTCGTTGTCCTTGCACGGTGAAATCTAAAGCCAGCATGGAACGCGATAAATCCACTGCCAACATTAAATCGTAACCACGGGTTTTGACTTCGGTATGGGGACGCAACCATTGCGGTTGCATTAAGGTAAAAACTAAAGATAGCCATAATAAGGACAGCAAGATCAGCGACAGCCAATGCCCTGAAGCGGCTACTTTATATTGTCCGCTAAAGGCTTGTTCTAGGCGTTGTAATGAAGGATGTAACAAGGCGGTTTGATGATCGTCATCCAGTGCGGCGGGGGTGTTTGAAGTGATGGGCCAAAACCACCACACCAATAAGGGAAGAGGAAACACTATGGCAAAATAAGGCCAGTTAAAGCTAAACATGTATCACCATGCCTTTTAAAGAAGAGTTTATGGGAAAAACACTTCGCAGTTTTATAGCTCACATTAATCGCTTATCTGATGGATGCGGCTATAACAACTGCTTTAATGTTTTTAGATGTTGATGCATGTTATTCACATCAAAAGCTTCTACGTAGGTGTGTAGTTGTTCAGCCCACAGTTGTAAGGGCGGGTAGTCATGAGTTTGTGCGGTACTCAGTAGTTGTAGAGAAAAGGCTTCAATGTCATTAATAGAGGCATTGTGTTCATTAAGGAACTGCACTTGAGAGAGATATTCTTGTTGAATCAAGCTGCGTAATTCATGATTCATAGGCGAGCTATGTTCTATCTCGATGTGCGCTGAAGCATCGCTGGTGTGGATGTATTCATATTCCAGAAAGGTTTGCATGGCTTTCAGCAAATGCTCTTGTTCTACGGGTTTGCTTAAATATAAATCACAAGCGCTGCGGGTGCGTTCTACATCTTCGCGCATGGCGGATGCGGTGATGGCTATCACGGGGATTTTGCACACACTATCGAGTTGTTTCATCATGCGACTGAAGGTGTAGCCATCCATGATTGGCATCACCATGTCGAGCAAGATTAAATCCGGCTGGGTTTGGCTGACGATATCTAAAGCTTGTTGACCATTTTCTGCTTCTAAAATGGTGAAGGGATAGCCTTCTAGGTAGGCTTTGAGTAATTCTCGACTCAAAGACACATCATCGACGATTAAAATAGTGGCAGGGGCAAAACGCAGGTGTTCAAAGTGCACGTTGTCGATGGGGGTGTGTTGGCTGCTGACCGCCACTTCTACGTTGTTCAATACCACGCTAAAGGTGGTACCGCCGCCTGGTGTGTCGCTGACTTCTAAGCTGCCATTGAGTAATTCCACCAAATGTTTGCTAATCGCCAGTCCTAAACCCGTGCCGCCAAATTGCGCATGGCTTTGTCCGCTGACTTGTTCAAAAGCACCAAAAATCTTGGCTTTATCGGTATCAGGAATGCCGCATCCGGTGTCTTCAATGTGGAAGTGTAGGCGTAAATATTGGCAATGAGGAGGGATGCATTGATAGCGAACACGAATGCAAATATGACCACGTTCAGTGAATTTTACGGCGTTGCCGACTAAGTTCAGCAAAATTTGACGCAAACGCACTTCATCCAACACTAACAACTGGGGCAAGTCGTCGGGCATCTCTACGCGCCATTCGAGTTCCGGCTTGTCGCGGATTTTTTGCACAAATAAAGCTTCGGGTTCACGGAAAATAGCGTGTACATCCACTGTCCGATATTCCAAAGTAAATTTCCCGGCTTCTACTTTGGATAAATCTAAAATGTCGTTAATGAGTTGCAACAAGGCTTTACCGCTGCGGTGTATGGCTTGTAGATATTCGCGCTGATGGGCTTGTTGCACTTGTCCATTGAGGATGTCGGCAAAGCCTAAAATGGCATTCATGGGGGTGCGAATTTCATGGCTCATGTTGGCTAAAAAGGTGCTTTTGGCGTGGTTTGCAGCTTCGGCGGCTTCTTTGGCTTGCTGTAATTCGGTGGTGCGTTCGACCACTTGGCTTTCTAGCTGATGGGCATAATGGGCTTGTTCACTGAGTTTTAAGCGGTAGTACAAGAGCGGCAGGCCGATAAAAAATAAGATGAGGAGGGCAAAGATAATGAATGTAAACCACCAAGTTTGCCACCAAGCGGGGGGTACGATGACTTCAACTTTTGCCCCCTGTAAATTCCACTCGCCATCATTATTGGTGGCAGTGACTTGGAAGGTGTAGTGACCTGGCGGCACTTTGGTGTAATACGCTTCACGGCGGTCGCCAACTAAATGCCATTGTTCGTCAAAGCCTTCTAGTCGATAAGCATATTGATTTTTTTCTGGGTGTAAGAAATTTAACGCCGCGAATTTGAAGGAAAAAAAGCTTTGTTCTTGTTTGAGTTGAATGCGCTTGGTCTGAGTGATCGCTGTCGGTAATAGAGGCTTGTCGATGTTGGTGGGCGAAGCGTCTAAAATTTGAAAATCAGTCATATAAACCGGGGGTTTATATTGATTATGGCGCAATTTTTCAGGATGAAAGACGTTAAATCCATTAATGCCACCAAATAATAAATAGCCTTGTGGATTGCGCCACACTGCATTGCGAAATTCTAAACTTTGTACGCCGTCACTGGGATCATAACAACGCGACACCATGCGCGTATCCAGATGTAATCGACATAAACCGCGCTCACTCGCCACCCATAACACGCCTTCTTGATCTTCTTGTAACGCATAAATCAGGCTGCCAATCTGCTCAATGAGTTGTGGATAACGATAAAAATCATCACTGGCTTCGCGCCAACGGTTTAACCCACCGCCTAAAGTACCAATCCAAATATATCCGTAGCGATCTTGATAAATGCTGCCGACATCATTGTGGGCTAAGGAATGTGCCTGTTGGGGATCATGTAAATAGCGCTGAAATTGCTGTTGTTGTTGATCTAAACGATTTAAGCCACCGCCCTGCGTACCGACCCAGACGCGATCTTGTTGATCACTAAACACACTAATGACGAGGTTATGACTGAGACTGCGTGGATCATCGGGAATATGTTGATAGGTGTGAAAACCCGCTGAAATACCCGCTGGATCGCTGACATCTAAACGATTTAAACCATGCCGAGTGCCCACCCAAAGCTGTTGTTTAGCATCAATATGCAGGGCGCGGACATTATTGGAGCTGAGGCTGCGCGGATGATCGGGATCATGCTGGAACACTTGAAAGTCTTGGCGTTGGGCATCCAGTTGATTCAAACCGCCACCAAAGGTGCCTATCCATAGATTTTGCTGGGCATCTTCTGCCACTGCATACACCTGGTTGTGGCTGAGATCGTGGCTGCTCGAACCCGCTTGGTAATATTCAAAACCGCGCAACACCGCATTAAAGCGATTGAGTCCTTTTTCAGTCGCCACCCAAAGGTCACCGGCCCGATCTTCTAAAATATCCCAGACTAAGTTGTGGCTGAGGCTGTCAGGAAAATACGCTTGATGGCGATAATGCAAGAACTTTTGATGAGGTGGGTAATAATTCAGCCCGCCGCCGTCCGTGCCAATCCATAAAATGCCGGAACGATCTCGATATAAACGCCACAGATTATTATGGCTTAAGCCTTGTTCCAACAAAGCATTTTGTTGAAAACGCATGAAACGTTCGCTCTCTGCCTGATAGTAATGTAAACCGCCGCCACTGGTCGCAATCCATAAATTCTCACCCTCTGGCAAAATATCGCGCACCGTATGATGGGCTAAAGCGTCGGGATCGCTGGCTTGTGCCACATAATGCTGAAACCCTTGCTGGGCAGGCAGATAACGTTCTAATCCGCCTGCGGTACCGACCCATAATTGTCCACTAGGGGTTTGTGCCAGAGATAACACCGCATCATGGCTGAGTGAAGCCGCTTGTTGAGGATCATGGTAATAATGTTGAAATTCATGCGTATTGGGATCGAATTTTAATAAGCCGCAACCATCCGTGCCTAACCAGAGTTGTTGCTCTTGATCCACCAAGACCCGCAAAATAAATTGACAGGCGCGAGGTTTGGCAAAATCTTTCGGGGTATAGACAAAATACTCAAAAGTGCCCTGCTCAATATCCAAACGGTTCAGACCCGCATCGGTACCTACCCACAAAAAACCCGGACGTTGCTCGACAATGCTCCACACATGGTTGTCACTTAAGCTGTCGGGATGATCGTGTGCATGTAAGTAAGGGATGAAGGTATCTTGTTGCCGATCAAAACGATACAAACCGCCGCCATAAGTGCCTACCCACAAATTATTTTGACTATCCTCATACAATGACATGATGAAATCATGGCCTAAGCTACCCGCTTGATTAGGATTATGCTTAAACGTCTTAAATTCGTAAGCGTCATAACGGTTTAAGCCATTTTGTGTGCCCAACCACAGAAAGCCTTGATGATCCTGTAAAATGGCATAAATTGAATTTTGCGAGAGTCCATCAGCAACGGATAAGTGCATGAACTTCAATCGATTAGACGTGATGTCGGCTTGCGCATACAGAGGCGTTTTATCACTGGCAGCGGATACAAGCGGGGTGTGTATAAACAGCATGACACACAGGCATAAGCATATTTTTTTTAAACATCGAAGAGGAAACCTTAACATGCCTTCATTTTCTCATATCTATTTGCAATATCGTTTAATGATGTGTTTGGGATTATCCGTACTCACCGGAGGGGTGCAAGCCACAGAGTCTAGCACCAGCACCACCAACGAGCGTTTTGGCCCTCCCGTGCGTAGTAGCAGCGTCTCCTCCACATTAGGACTGGGACAAATTGATGTCCAGCAAGGTGGTTATTTTTGCTATCAATATCCAGAAAATACGCAATTATGGCGTGCGCAAGCCACACGCGCTGAGCGCTTAAGCGTGACAAATACCAGCACGCATCAAAAAATAAAGCTCTTATGGCCCGCCGAGCAACACCTGCTGACATGGCCGATAGAACTCTTGCCGATTCAAGACGGGACTAATTATCTAATTAAACGGCAGGAACGTGCAGATATTATTGTTTTATATCAAATGCCCGAAAACTTAGACAATATGGCGGCACAAAAAAAATGGCTAGAACAGCATCATTGTAGAATCGACTGGCCCCAAGCGAGCACCCATGAGTAGTGATTCAGAACGTCAACTCGACATTCGCCAAAGACATCGCACCACCGCCTTCACTATGGCGCTGATTTCTTTGTTTACGCTGATAGTCAGTGCTTTTCTGTACCGAGCTTTTAGTGGTTTCGGTACAGAACCAGGCAAAATAGACGCAAAAGGCAACCCCATCAAAGCCTTGTCTGTTCCGCAAACCCCGCGACCGTCGCTGGATTCCCTGCAAAACCTCAGTGTGTCCTGGAAAACCACCCATCAATCCTTATTGAATCTTGAGCAGACGCAAAACACGGTGTTACGGCAGATTTTAGAAAAACTCCCCAGCACCGGACAAAAATCCATGCAAGCGCTGTCTTCTTCGTCCGCCCCTCCATTACAAGCGCCCCCCATCAGTTGGGATATCGTCTATTTAAGGATGCAGCAACTCACTTATCAACATCAAAACAACATCCAGAAATTACTCGCATTACAACCAGTTACCGATCAATAAAAACGGTGCCCAATACACCGGATGACGCAAATGGCTTTGCCGCAACAAGGCTTTTTGCGCATTCTGCAAAGCCTGCGCTTTAGACAACGGCGAAGCGCCCTGTAATTGTCGATAAAACTCCACCAGCAAACGCGCTGTCGCTTCATCATTAATGTACCAAAGAGTCGCCAGCGCACTGCGTGCGCCCGCCTTAAAGGCCACGCCCGCCAATCCCAAGGCCGCTTGTTCATCCCCCACCGCAGTTTGGCAGGCACTTAACGTGAGCAATTCCAGAGCTTGCCCGTGACGCTGATGATTATCCCGCAACACGCTTTGCAATTGCCCCATATTCACTTTTTCTCGATAGGTGAGAAAAAATGTTTGGCGATGATCAGGCTCAAAGCGTCCATGTGAAGCAATATGCACCACAGAATAGGCTTGACTTTCCAAAGCCTGAGTAAAATTTTCCCAAGCAAAATCCTCATTTAACAACAACTCATGTTGCGTAAATAAAGGCTGAATTTGACGTAATTCTGTCTCCACACTGGGCAAAGCGGCAAAGCCCTGAGCTTCAGTCGATAAACCTGCCAGCAAAATATTCAGTGCCGCAGGCGGGTGTGTTTGCGTATCCGTTAAGCGCAAACTAGGCGTAATCGCGGTCGCCAATTGCTCCACCAAAAACTGCTTGCCATCAGTTAATGCCGCCAACGGAATTAAACGCAAAGGCCCATCAGGCACCATCACCAACGTATGCACCTGTTCAGCCTCAAGCTCGGATAACAAAGGCGATATCAACCAATCATATAATTGTCGGGCTTGACTGATAAATTGCCAGCGGCTACGGGTTTGCAAATTGTATTGAAACCGATTAATCACCTGCGTTAAATGCGCTCGATCCACCGCCACGCTATATTGATGCAAATGATGAGTATCAATTAACAACAATTCCAAGCGTTGCGGCAACAACAAGGGATACAACACCGCCGTATGCTCAGGCAAAAAAGTCTTTAATGTCGCGGTTGATATATTAAGACGTTGATTCTGAAAATAATTTTTTAACTCAGCCGCCCGTAAGTTTTCCACTTTATCAAGCGCATGGCGCAGGAGATGTTGTTTTTGTTGCGCGTCCGAAGTGTCCGCCGCTTCATCCAATAGCGCCTCTAAGCGGTGGATATATTGAGGATAGGCTTGCGCATAAAACAAATCCTGCGGTTTATGCTGGCCTTGCAGCGCATGAAATGCGGCAGAGTAGGCGGCTAACACACCGCTCCAAAGCTGTTGCCTTTGTAGCGATTGCGCCTCTAGCCAGTGTTGCTGATAAGTCGAAATAAACTCATCATCAGCCCAGGCCACAGGCAGAAAAAACACCCAAAATAAGCCATAAGCGGTGTTTTGCAGCCAGCGAAAACGGGGATGAATGAGCCTGAGCAGCATGAGAAAAGGGCGTTTAAACCAGAGGAAGGGAAAAGCGTGGAGACATTGAACCGTGTGCAGTGTGCTACACACAGTACATCAGTGATGATGCCGGTTCAGCGTCTATACGATGCCGAAGCATCGCATAGAGGCTAAGCGATACTAATATCTCGGCGTGCCGCACTGACACTCACCGTAAAGCCGGCCATGACATCTAACAATTGCAACAGGGTCAACACCAAAAAAGTGCTGCTGCCGGCAGCTTCAACCATCAAAAATTCCACTAAAAATAACATGAATAACAGCAACGAAAAGCTTTGCTCCATTAAAGACACTTGATGACTTCGTGTCGCTTTAAATATTTCAATATACAACAAAGCCAATCCAGCAAAAATAAACACATGATGCCCCGCTATTTCTAAATGCGCACCTGACATCATATTGATATTAAAAACAATTGTATTGAGCCACTCGGCATGGCCTAAAAATATAACCAGATTATAGGCGATAAATAAAAAAACCAATGTGGGGATGCGACTGATCATTGACATGCGTAAATACCCTCAAAGTTGACGAAACTTATAAATATGCCGAAAATGCCTGTCTTTATTAATGAAATTGCCAATTTGGGGAGGATACCATGTATAAACAGCTCATTGGAGCGACGCTCGTGATTTTTTCAACGACCGCTTGGAGTGATGTCACACACACTGTTGCAGTCGGCGACACCTTTGGGAAAATGGCCAAAAAGTATTATGGCGATACCAAACAATGGACCAAAATCTACAAAGCCAACAAAGCTTTAATTAAAAATCCTGATTATTTAGAAGTGGGTTGGAACTTAACCATTCCTGATGTGCCAGCCGAAGCGGCTCCAGCGGCTGAAGCCCCTAAAGCCGCCCCTATGACTGCCACCATCACACTGGCAGAGCCTGAACCCGTTGCCAGCACCGCCACTATCACACTGGCAGAGCCTGAAGCTGAAGCCACACCCACTCCTGTGGCTGCCACTCCAGCAGCCAGCACAGAAGCGGCACCTGCTCCAGCCACGACTGAAGCGCCCGCCGCCCCCGTTGCTGAAGCCGAAGCCGCACCCGCCACAGCAGAAGCGCCCGCAGCCCCTGCTGCTGAAGCCGAAGCCGCACCTGTCACAGCAGAAACGCCTGCTGCCCCTGCTGCTAAAACCGAAGCCGCACCTGTCACAGCAGAAACGCCTGCTGCCCCTGCTGCTGAAGCCGAAGCCGCACCTGCCACAGCAGAAGCACCCGCACCCCCCGTTGCTGAAGCCGAAACCACACCCGCCGAAGCAGAAGCTCTTGCCGCACCCGCCGCTGAAGCCGAAGCCGCACCTGTCACAGCAGAAACGCCTGCTGCCCCCGTTGCTGAAGCCGAAGCTACACCTGCCACAGCAGAAGCCCCAGAAGCCGCTGCTCCCAGTGCTGACAAAGCGGCTGAAGCGGCTGATCCAAAAGCGGCCATTGATGCGGCTATCGCTGCCACGAAAAAAGCCAATGACGCAAGTTTTGAATGGCGCGATACCCAAAAACTCATCAAAAAAGCCCAAGAAGCCGCAGAAAAAGGTGATAACGAAGCGGCTATTAAACTAGCTAAAAAAGCCCAGCAACAAAGCGAACGGGCTTATGAGCAATCCATTGCACAAAAAGAAGCCGCGCCTCGTTTATAAACACATTAGACTTGTTGCAAGGGATATTCATCGACTGCAAAGGCGTGGATTTTGGCCTGTTTTTCCGCTTTTTCTCAACAAATAGCCCGCTATTCGTTTCAAAAAACCGAAAAAACCGCCTCAAAACCACACCTTTTCGCTACGATGCCTACCCCTCGCAACAAGTCTATTATTTTTTTTCGTTTTTATATATAGTCAGCATGAATCAGTTATACGACTCAAGCTATCCATTTTAAAAGGCCACGCAAACGGCGCCAGAGGCGCAAAGAATGCCAGCGTTTCCAAACGATGTTTAACTCGTTCCCATGCGGCGCATCACTGCCATTCAGTGAAGCCCCAAAGGGGCGTCATCTCTATAGCCTAGGGCAACGCCCTAGGTTAAACGGATAGAAGAAATTCAGCCCTGAAAGGGCGACATAAAACGCCATGCCGCCTTGTATTGCGCCCTTTCAGGGCTGGGTGGGTATCATCGACCAAACCCAGGGCGTTGCCCTGGGCTATAGGGATGCCGCCCCG